>NZ_JQKS01000002.1:0-235943 GCF_000746145.1 Methylobacter sp. BBA5.1 | reverse complement strand
GGCAATGTCCAAAGGCAATGTAAATGATCCGGCATTACTACCATCGCGTCGATCTCGAACGGGCGGGATTTGCGTACATTGCGAAATGCGTCGCGCAGGACTTCGACCATTGCTGCATTGTTAAACACCGGCCTGCGTTTTTCCGTGACTACGGTAAAGAAATAACTCCCTCCTGGGATGAATACGCGTCGGTATTGCATGATTATTGTCCGGTTACACTATCGCTAAAATTATTCATTGCAAATCAGCTCCGTAGGTCGGGTTAGCGCAGCGTAACCCGACATTTTCGTGCCCCGATGCGTCTACTTGGCTCCGACCTGTCGGGTTACGCCAAAGGCTAACCCGACCTACAGTCTTTGGCTCAGAATTCATAACCCAGTCCTCCCATCTTCGATTGGATCGAGGTGACGGGATTGCGCCCGTCACCTCTGCCACATCACCGGACATACGGTTTTCCGCATCCGGCGGTTGGGATCAACGGCTAAGCCGCTCAAGGTTTTGCTCCTTGTCGATACATCTTACGTTGTAAACGCCCTGTTACTGCACTCGCCACACCCTGCCTCTCTGCTTGTTCGTGTCCTACGGTCGTGCTTTTGCTACACGCTTCTTTCAGGCTGGCCTCGCGACTTCCCCCCTTGCGCTTCACCACGGTTGTCGTTATTACTTCCGGTTATCTCTTTTCAGATAACAAGTTTTAGCCCATGCCGGACACACTATTCGCACGCCATGAATACTCTGCAAATTTACTCGTCAGAACAAGGCCGATTAAGTGCTGGATTCTGGTATATAAGGTTGGCATGTAAAGTAAAAATCATTGCGCTTGTATGCCCCATTTTGTTTCAAGATAGTCATGCCGCGTATCGAAGATGCGTTTCAATTTATCGCCGATCAATAGGGCATGTAGCAATTCGCCCAGCCAGCCATAGGGCATGGCGTAAAAGACAATATCTTCCACGACAATGCCGTCAGGGCATTCGTTTAAACACACTTCATGGCTCCAGAATTCAAATGGCCCAATGCGTTGCTGATAAATGAAACGCAACGGCTTCTGGCAATGGCTGATTTCCGACAACCAGGACATTCGAATGCCCCATACTGCTTTCATTTGATAGCTGATCATCAAGCCGGCATAAATTTCGTCGGGCACTGGCGAAGTAATGTCGACATGAAAAAAATCGGGTGTGATGTCGTTGAGAAAATGCGGCGAAGAAAAGAATTCCCAGGCTTGCTTGCGGGTCATGCCTAGCGTTTGCCTGCGGTAGAGTTGATAAATTTTCACAGTGTTATTGATGATGAATGGGGCGATGTAATCTACCATAATTGCGTAAGGTTTTTACGCTTCGCTTCTGCCTTTTATTGGCCTGTTTAAAAGTTCGCCTTAACGCGTCGATCATCAGACAGACAGCGACTGGCCAAGCCGGACCTCTTTCTCGGCAGACATAAAAACCGACCGCCCTTGATATCGGCAAACTTAAACAGACTCAAGGCTTTGCCAAGAACGGAGTGCAGTTGTTTGCTCGTGGCGACAGTGCATTCTATGGCCCTGTCCGAGACGTCGAGTAGCACGGGTGTAGACCTATATCGTCTTGGGCTGAACCTCTTTGGACCCAAGATGTTTAAGATGGGTTGGATAATTGTGCTTGAAATCGGGTTCGGATGACGATGTCATTATGGAGTAGCCTTATGATCCGTCGTGGAATGCCCCTCGCATTGAAGGCTTGAGGTTACATTTTATAAACAATCGGGCGATAAGGTTTTTTCTCCGCGTAGCGGCTTCGTCCAGTCAAATCCGTGATCACCAGGCTTGTCCGGCAACCGGTTCAGATTGTGGTTCGCTTTGCTCACACAATCTAACTTTATTCGTTATGCATCGCTGTGTTCGGTAGCATAGAAGTAAGTCTTGTTGCGAAAGGCGATAAAACCGATAACTAAGGATTTGGTCGTCAATAATTTCTCTGTTTATATAGGATGTGCCGACGATAGGAAGCGCATCATTCGCGAGCGATGCGCTTCACTGCGCTGCCTGGAGCGCCTACTTTTGGTCAGCACATCCTATGCAAGATTCCAGTTTCAGGAAGTCATTTTTAGCCAAATCCTAAGGGGCGGGCGTGATAACGACCGTCCCGCTTGAGCGTAATGGTAGACCGCCCGCATCTCAGCCGCGGCGCGCCGCCTCGATCGCGGCGATATCAATCTTTCGCATCGTCATCATCGCATCGAACGCGCGTTTGGCGGCAGCGGGATCTGGATCAGTGATCGCTTCCGTCAGGGCCAGAGGTGTAATCTGCCAGGACAATCCCCATTTGTCCTTGCACCAGCCGCACTCACTCTCTTGACCGCCGTTGCCGACGATCGCGTTCCAGTAGCGATCCGTTTCGGCCTGGTCAGCGGTTGCGACCTGAAACGAGAACGCTTCGTTGTGCTTGAACGCAGGTCCACCGTTGAGCCCGAGGCACGGAATGCCCATTATGGTGAACCAGACTGTCAACACATCCCCTTTCTTCCCGGACGGAAAGTCCCCCGGTGCGCGGTGCACTGTGCCGACAGACGAGTCGGGAAAAGTAGCGGCGTAAAACCGTGCCGCGTCTTCGGCGCAGCCATCGTACCAAAGGCAGACCGTGTTTTTTGCTGGTGTTGTCATGTCACTTCTCCACTAAGTAATGAGCATGGAATAAATCAGGGAATTGTAGGTGCGAATTCACTTGTGCCCTTCAGGGTATTCGCACTGTGCGGATACTCCTTTTGGGCACCAGTACCCATAGGGCATAAATAAATCCGCACCTACACCGGAAATTCATCCTCGCTCTTGAGGAATTTATTTTATGCGCGTTCCTAAGATCCAAATTTGTGCCATTCCGGCATGGGGACTGTGCTTCGCATTGGCGGTTTAACGCCAGCTGTAACCGGCGCATTTGCAGTGAGCGAAGCGAGCGAAAAATGCGTCCGAGTTTACGGCATTGTTAGGCAACTCATGCCGAAGGCCAGACATTCTTAAAATCCATTTTGACTCTGACTTGTTGCTCAAAATCCATAATCTTTCTGGCGCAATCAATCATTCCCCACCAACGATCTATGACATACTGGTTGATAGGATCTCGATAATGATAAAGATTGCTACCTATCTTTTGTTGCGTATTGACTGGAGCCAAAACACAAGGAAGGCCAAGTGCATAAATAACACTTTCAGGTAGAGTCATAGACTGACCCTCAATATCGATCATGAACTGCTGCACTCCATCAGCCACTTTGACGGTTATTCCATAGCCATCTGGCAACTCATCACCATGAGCTAAGCTGCATCTAAACTTCTCGTAAACGATATCCTCGAATTTTATTCCAATATTTCCTTTACTATCTGGAAAAGGGAACACTGTTTCTTCAAGATTAATACCGCCATGCATAAGTTCGATAATGTCGAGATGGTCAGTAATAAATTTCCTAAATCGATCCCCCACCCTTTTGATATCCGGATACATCTTTTTCGCGGTGCCATCAACGGCTAAGCAAGCAAACAGCATTGCCTGATCAAGCTCTCTTCGATCACTGGCATCCAATGATGATTTTATATGTTCACTGATCTTCATATTGCCTAACTATAGGTAGACACCTTCTCAGGTGATAAATTTAAATCGCAGATGAATAATGCCACTCTCGCAATCCGTTAGGCCCGATATTATAGTTATCACTCTATTGATAGCAACCTTATTAATACAGACTAAAAACCCACCTCCAAAACTCCTTGATCAAGTCCGCGAGCGTATCCGTGTCAAGCACTATAACATTCGTACCGAAAGGCAATATGTGCAGTGGATCAAGCGTTTTATTCTGTATCACGGTAAACGCCACCCTCAAGAGATGGGAATGGTCGAGGTGGAGGCTTTTTTAACACATCTGGCGGTGGAAGGAAAAGTATCGGCTTCAATGCAAAATCAGGCCTTATCCGCTTTGCTGTTTTTGTATAAAGAGGTGCTATCAATCGATTTGCCGTGGCTGAATAATGTCGTGCGGGAAGCAGCCGCAACGTTTGCCGAATGTGCTGACGCGTACCGAGGTGAGGGCGGTGTTGGTGCGGATGACCGGCATCCATGGTTTGATGGCCAATCTCCTGTACGGTATGGGCATGCGCTTGATGGAATGTTTGCGCCAAGCAGACTGATGGGGAAGAGACGCCCGGTTCTAAGCTTTTTTCAATCTTTAGACCAATGACTATATTGAACCAGGCAAAACATTGTCGACCGGCTGCATGGCACTTCCGCAGTAGTTTCTCTCGCATAGAATGATAACAACATCATCAAACGTTCGGGCCGGTTTACAAATCTTACCCAGGTAAGGCAGGTTGCTACCGGTTCAGCGCTTGGTGTTGTCTTTTATATCCCGATGTGCCGGCGATGGATTTACTGTGGATGGATTGATTGGAAAGTACACTGGGAATCAACCACGAAGAATATAAAAAACTTCATGCTCTCTGAGTTCTTCGTGGTGTATTAATCAATCTGCTGAACGCCGTATCAGCCCTGTTCCAGTTCAAGGCGCTTGACTGCCTGTCTTACCAGTTCGCTCAGTTCACTGCCGCCTTCGCGGTAGTACTGGATGATTTCCTTGCGCATGCGCGGATCCCAGAATTTGCGCAGGTGATCGAAAACGCCGTCCACGGCGGCTTCCTTGTCGGGATCGGAATTGAAGAAGTGGCCAATGTCATTGGCCATTTTTATCAGTCTGGCTGTGTGATGCATGGTTATTTCAATAAGGTAGGGTAAGTCGTATGGGTTAAGCGTTCGGCATGGCTGTAGACGACATGCTGGTCGTCGCGTGAGAAGCCGACCAGCGTCAGGCCGGTGTCTTCGGCCAGGCGGATCGCGAGACCGGTCGGCGCGGAGATGGCGGCCAGCAGCGTGATGCCGACGGTCGCGGCCTTCTGGACCAGTTCATAGCTGGCGCGGCTGGTCATGATCAGAAAGCCGTCGGCCGGGTTCTTGCCGGCACGCAGCAGCAGTCCGATCAGTTTGTCCAGCGCGTTATGACGGCCGACATCCTCGCGCACGTGCTGTATGCCTTGTCCCGGCACGACCCAGGCGGCGGCATGGACTGCGCCCGTGAGCTGGTTCAATGTCTGCCAATCGCGAAGCTGGGCCAGTGCGTTGCAAAGCTCCGTTGCCGGCACGGTCAGGCTGCCGTGCACGGGGCCGGTAGGGCGTATGGCCTGATCGAGATTGCTGGCGCCGCACAGGCCGCAGCCGGTGCGGCCGGTCAGGTTGCGGCCCTTGTCGGCCAGGCAGCGGAAGCGCTGTTCGGTGATCCGGATGCGCACTTCGATGCCGTTGGAACGCTGGTACACGCGCGTGGCCAGCACTTCATCCGCCCGCTGCACGATGCCCTCGGTGATGCTGAAACCGAGGGCAAAGTCTTCCAGATTGGTCGGCGTCGCCAGCATCACGACATGCGGCAGGCCGTTGTAGACCAGCGACACCGGGGCTTCCTCGGCAACGTAATCCAGCTGTCGCGAATAACTATTGCCCTGCCAGCGTTCAACGGTATTTTGTTGATAACTGGGCCATCCCAGTTCCAGGTTTAAAGGCAATGTCTGCATGGTCTTGTTCCCGTTACGAGTGCAGGCTGGCCTGATCCAGCAGGTGCAGCTGTTCTTCCGTAAAGTCATGGTAGCGGCGCTGCCATTCCGAAGACTGGCTGACTTTGGCGACCTGTACCGCCGTGACCTTGTACTCGGGGCAGTTGGTTGCCCAGTCCGAATTGTCGGTGGTGATGACGTTGGCGCCCGATTCCGGGAAGTGGAAGGTCGTATAGACGACGCCCGGCTGGACGCGGTCCGTGATCAGAGCCCGCAGTACCGTCTCGCCGGCACGGCTTTTGATGCCGACCCAGTCGCCGTCTTTAATGCCGCGGTCTTCGGCGTCATGCGGATGGATTTCCAGGCGGTCTTCGGCATGCCAGGCGACGTTGTCGGTACGACGCGTCTGCGCGCCGACATTGTATTGCGACAGGATGCGTCCGGTGGTCAGAATCAGCGGGAACTGCCGGTTCGTGCGTTCCTGGGTCTGCACGTATTCGGTCACCATGAACCGGCCCTTGCCGCGCAGGAATTCCTGCTCGTGCATGGTCGGCGTGCCTTCCGGCGCTTCGTCGTTGCACGGCCATTGCACGCTGCCTACTTGGTCGATTTTCTCGTAACTGACGCCGGCGAAGCTGGGCGTGAGCCTTGCGATCTCATCCATGATTTCGGACGGATGGCTGTAGTTCATTGGATAGCCCATGGCATTGGCCAGCAGCTGCGTGACCTGCCAGTCCTGATAGCCGCCCAGTGGCGCCATGACCTGACGCACGGGCGAGATGCGGCGTTCGGCATTGGTGAACGTGCCGCTCTTTTCCAGGAAGGACGAGCCGGGCAGGAACACGTGCGCGAACTTGGCCGTTTCGTTCAGGAACAGATCCTGCACGATCACGCATTCCATCGCGCGCAACGCCGCGTGCACGTGCTGAATGTCGGGGTCTGACTGGGCGATGTCTTCACCTTCAACGTACAAGCCCTTGAAGCTGCCGTCCAGCGCCGCATCGAACATGTTCGGAATACGCAGGCCCGGTTCGGAATCCAGCGCAACGCCCCAGTTTAGTTCAAACAGCTGCCGTGTTGCCGTGTCGGAGACATGGCGGTAGCCGGGGAATTCATGCGGGAATGATCCCATATCGCACGAGCCCTGTACGTTGTTCTGGCCGCGCAGCGGGTTGACGCCGACGCCGATGCGTCCCAGGTTGCCCGTGGCCATGGCCAGGTTGGCGATGCCGATAACCATGGTCGAGCCCTGGCTGTGTTCGGTGACGCCCAGACCATAATAGATCGCGCCGTTGCGAGCCTGGGCATACAGTCTGGCCGCGGCGCGTACCTCGGCGGCCGGTACGCCGGTAATTTCCTCGGACGCTTCGGGTGAATTGCGCTGTTCGGCGACAAAATCTTTCCATTTGCCGAAAGAGACCAGATCGCAGCGCTCCTGTACGAATGCCTCATCAACCAGACCTTCCGTAACCACGACGTGGCCCAGTGCGTTGATCAGTGCCACGTTGGTGCTGGGGCGCAGTTTCAGGTGGTGGCTGGCCTTGACATGCGGAGTCTTGACCAGATCGATCTCGCGCGGGTCGGCCACGATCAGTCTGGCGCCCTGGCGCAGGCGTTTTTTCATCTGCGAGCCGAACACGGGATGGCCGTCGGTCGGATTGGCGCCGATGACCATGATGACGTCGGCGTGCATGACCGAATCGAAGTTCTGCGTGCCGGACGATTCGCCGAAGGTTTGCTTCAGGCCGTAACCGGTCGGGGAATGGCACACGCGCGCGCAGGTATCGACGTTGTTGTTGCCGAAGCCGGCACGTATCAGTTTTTGTACCAGATAGGTCTCTTCATTCGTGCAGCGTGATGAGGTAATGCCGCCGACTGAGTCCTTGCCGTAGCTGCCCTGGATGCGTTTCAGTTCGGAGGCGGCGTAGTCGATCGCCTCTTCCCAGCTGACTTCCTGCCAGGGGTCCTTGATGCTCTTGCGGATCATGGGTTTGGTAATGCGGTCCTTGTGGGTCGCATAACCGAACGCGAAGCGGCCCTTGACGCAGGAATGGCCGTGGTTGGCCTTGCCGTCCTTGTCGGGGACCATGCGGATGACCTGGTCGCCCCGCATCTCGGCCCGGAACGAGCAGCCGACGCCGCAGTAAGCGCAGGTCGTGACCACAGCGTGTTCGGGCTGGCCGTGCTCGATGACCGATTTTTCCATCAGCGTCGCGGTCGGGCAGGCCTGTACGCAGGCGCCGCAGGAGACGCATTCGGAATCCATGAAGGCCTGATTCTGGCTGGGCGAGACTTTGCTGTCGAAGCCGCGGCCGTCCAGGGTCAAGGCGAAAGTACCCTGGGTTTCCTCGCAGGCCCTGACGCAGCGCGAGCAGACGATACATTTGCTGGGATCGAAGCTGAAGTAAGGATTGCTGTCGTCCTTTTCGGCATTCAGGTGCGTCTTGACCGGCTCGTAGCGCACTTCGCGCAGGCCCACGGCCCCGGCCATGTCCTGCAGTTCGCAGTCGCCGTTCGAGGAACAGGTCAGGCAGTCCAGCGGGTGATCGGAGATATACAGCTCCATGATGCCGCGGCGCACTTCGGCCAGTTTGGCGTTCTGCGTGGTGATTTTCATGCCGTCGGCACAGGGCGTCGTGCACGAGGCCGGATAGCCGCGGCCGCCTTCCACCTGGACCAGGCACAGACGGCAGGAACCGAACGGCTCCAGGCTGTCGGTCGCGCACAGCTTGGGAATTTCAATACCGATAGAGGCGGCGGCATGCATGACCGAGGTGCCGGCCGGCACAGTGGCCTTGAAACCGTCGATTTCCAGCGTGACCAGCTGGTCTGACGGGCTGGCTGGCGTGCCAAAATCTTTTTCGAATTTAGACATAGTCGTCTCCTTAAATGGGTTAGGCCGCGTTCGCTTTATCTTGAGCCCCGAAATCCTCGGGGAAATGATTCAGCGCGCTCAGTACCGGATAAGGTGTCATTCCTCCCAACGCGCAGAGAGAGCCGTTCAGCAGCGTATCGCACAGATCGCGCAGCAGCGGAATATTCTTGTTGAGGTTGTCACCCTTGATGATGGCGTCCATGACCTCCGTGCCGCGTGTGGAACCGATGCGGCACGGCGTGCATTTGCCGCAGGATTCGATCGCGCAGAACTCCATGCTGTAGCGGGCCATTTCAGCCATGTTGACCGTATCGTCAAACGCGACGATGCCGCCGTGGCCCAGGACGGCCCAGATGGCCGAGAACGCTTCGTAATCGAGCGGCGTATCGAATTGTGATTCAGGCATGTAGGAGCCTAAAGGCCCGCCGACCTGCACGGCCCGGATCGGACGGCCCGACGCCGAGCCGCCGCCGAAGTCGTACAGCAGTTCGCGCAGGGTCAGGCCGAAGGCGCTTTCGACGAGGCCAGGGCGTTTGATGTTGCCCGACAGCTGGATCGGCAGCGTGCCGCGCGAGCGGCCCATGCCGAAGTCGCGGTAATAGTCGCCGCCCTTGTCCAGGATGATGGGCACGGAAGCCAGCGAGATGACATTGTTCACGACCGTCGGCTTGCCGAACAGGCCGCTGATGGCCGGCAGTGGCGGCTTGAAGCGCACCAGACCACGTTTGCCCTCCAGGCTTTCCATCAAGGACGTTTCCTCGCCGCAGACATAGGCGCCCGCGCCTATGCGCACTTCCAGATGGAAGGCGTGGCCGCTGCCCAGAATGTTGTCGCCGAGATAACCGGCTTCATAGGCGGCCGCGATGGCCGCGTTCAGCATTTTTTCCGCGTGCGGGTATTCGACGCGCAGATAGATGTAGCCTTGCGTCGCGCCGACGCCGAGACCGGCGATCGTCATGCCTTCGACCAGCACGAACGGGTCGCCTTCCATGATCATGCGGTCAGAGAAAGTGCCTGAGTCGCCCTCGTCGGCATTGCAGATGATGTATTTCTGGTCGGCCGGCGTATTCAGCACCGTGTTCCATTTGATGCCGGTCGGGAATGCCGCGCCGCCGCGGCCGCGCAGGCCGGAATCGGTGACGTGCTTGACGATGTCGGCGCTGTTCATGGCCAGCGCGTTCTTCAGGCCGCGGTAGCCGTCGTGTTTGATATAGTCGTCCAGGCTGATCGGGTCGGTGATGCCGACGCGCGCGAAAGTCAGGCGCTGTTGGCGCTTGAAATAGTCCATTTCTTCCGTGAGGCCGAGATGCAGTGCATGCGCGCCGCCGTTCAGGAAATCGGCTTCAAAAAGTCCTTCGACGTCGTTTTTCTGAACCGGGCCGTAAGCAACGCGGCCTGCTGGCGTTGCGACTTCAATCATCGGTTCCAGCCAGTACAGGCCGCGCGAGCCGTTGCGCACGATAGTGACTTCGAGACCCCGGTTCCGGGCTTGTTCTGAAATGGCGGCAGCGATCTGGTCGGCGCCCATGGCAACGGCGCAGGAATCATTCGGAACGTAGACAATGATGCTCATAAGGAAGCCTCCAGTTCGTTGACGATGGCGTCGAAACGCTCTTCAGTGACACGGCCGTAAACGGTGTCATCGATTTGCAGGGACGGCGAACGGGCGCACAGGCCGAGACAATACACGGGCTCCAGGGAAAACTTCCCATCGGCCGTGGTTTCATGATAGTCGATGCCGAGCCTGTTTTTGATATGGCTCTCCAGCTGCTTGCTGCCCATGGCCTGACAGGATTCGGCGCGGCAGACGTGCAGCGTGTGTTTGCCGGGCGGCGTGTCGCGGAAGTAATGATAAAAGCTGATGACGCCATGCACTTCGGCGCGGGAAAGATTCAAGGCCCTGGCAATGTCCGGAATGCTGTCGGCGGGAATGTAACCAAGCGTGTCCTGCACGCTGTGCAGAATCGGTAAAAGCGCTCCGGGCTTGTCTTTTAAAGAGGCGATAGCGTTCCGTACCGCTTCTTGTCTACCGTTAAGGTCTGTCATGTTGGTCTCGCTGTGTTGCTCTTTCGTCTCGGAATAAGGATGGCGAAGAATAGCATATTTTAAATAGGCATGTAAAAAACACATAAATATAACAAATTATGCAAAATTATTGTGGTTTTATGGCTTGTGTGTCCTGCGGGGAATCAGGGGGATACTCCAGCGTCCGGATCATGGCGTTTGTAGGGTACCAGACTGTGAAAGTATTCAGCATTTTTCTCTTCAATGTCTATATGCTGTTATATACAAATATCAAATGCACAATATATTGTGGTTAAAATTTCAAAAAACGAATACTTTCACAGTCTCGTACGCATCGCGTACCTTCTTAGAAACTCAGTACGTATGGAGATTATGACAGGTACGCAATGCGTATAACCTACGGTTCTTGCGATGGCGTAAAAACCGGCTTCTGGCTAGGGATATGGAAGGAATGCCGATAGATTATGAAAATAAAACATAATTATGCATAATTATTTGATTTTCAGCCCTTATCAGCTGGATTGCACGGTGCCGGCAACCTCGCTATATTGTTTCATCAATTTGTAACAAACAACCTGGAGGATAAACGCTTGCCTGAAATGATGACGGTGCATGAAGTCGCGGAGTATTTAAGAATCAAGGAGCGCAAGATTTACGATTTGGTTGCGCAAAAGCAGATACCGTGCACGCGGGTCATGGGAAAATGGCTGTTCCCCAGGCATTTGATCGATTTGTGGCTGATGCAGAACAGCGAATCGACCCTGAATGCGCATTATGTCCAACAGGTGCCGGAAGTCGTGGTCGGCAGCCATGATCCCTTGCTGGAATGGGCCTTGCGCGAAAGCCGCCATCCATTGGCCGTGCAGGCCACCGGCAGCCTGGAAGGCTTGAGCCGCTTTGGCCTGGGCGAAGCGATCCTGTGCGGCATGCATGTGCTGGATGTGGACAGCGGCCAATACAATGTGCCGCTGATCAAGTCGACGTTAAAGAGTCAGGATATCGTCGTGATCGAATGGGCATGGCGGCAGCAGGGATTGGTGGTCGCGCCGGGCAATCCGTTGGCTGTAGGTTCTCTGGCCGACCTGGCCGGCAAGAAGGCGCGGCTGATAGACCGCCAGGAAGGCGCCGGCAGCCGGGTGCTGCTGGATTATCTGCTGGCCGGCGGAAAGATTGATCGATCGGATCTTAACATTGTCAACAAGCTGGCCCGGACCGAGCTCGATGTCGGGCTTACCATTGCCGGCGGCAAGGCCGATGCAGGTATTGCCGTGGCTTCGGTCGCCAGGCAATTGCATCTGGACTTTATTCCGCTGGCGACCGAGCGTTTCGATCTGGTCATGCGTCGGCGAGATTATTTCGAGCCGCCGATCCAGGCGCTGTTTACGTTGAGCCGCTCCGCCGCTTTTATCGAGAAGGCCGAGGAATTGGGCGGTTACGATATCCAGGGTCTGGGCAACATCATTTTCAACAGGTGATGCATTCAAATTTATAGGGCATGAAGTCGCGTATAGCGAACGGTTTTCGCCCGTCTGGAATTTAACAAGTTATTAGGACCGAACCATGAGCCAAAGAAAATTATCGTTACAGGAGCAGCTGTTAAAATCGGGCCTGACGACCGACGCGAAGGCTAAACAGATTCGCTCGGATAAACGCAAACAGCAGCGGCAAAATAACGCCGAAGGCGACAATGAGGCCAGACGCCTGGCGCAGAAAGCCAGGGAAGAGCAGGCCGCCCGCGACCGCGAACTCAGTCAGCTGAAGAAAGAACAGGCGGAGCAAAAAGAGATCGCCGCCCAGATCAGGCAGCTGATCGACCAGAACCGCCGGGAGCAGGCCGATGTCGACGACGGCATTGCTTACAAATTCAGCGACGACAACAAGGTCAAGACCGTGTATGTTCCGGAAGCCATGCGCGACCAGATCAGCAGCGGCCGCCTGGCGATTGTGAAATGGGAGCAGCAGTATGAGATCGTGCCGGCCGATGTCGCGCTGAAAATAAAGGCGCGTGATGAGCGCTGCGTGCTGTTGCTGAATGATCAGCAACAGGCTGAAGAGAAAATTGACGACGCCTATGCGGCTTACCAGGTGCCTGATGATTTGATCTGGTAACGCGCGGTTTAAAAGGCATAGACCAACCGCCAGGTGCCGGACCAGTCAGGTCACGCAAAAAGCCACTGATTAAAATCGGGTAAGACAAACTGTCGTTGGAAATTCAGCCGAAGCTGCTGCAGGACGTGGAGCGCGCTTATATCCGCCATGTACTGGAGGCAACCGGCGGCAATAAGATCCAGACCGCCAGGCTGTTGGGCGTGGATCGCAGCACCCTGTACCGAAAGCTGGGGTAGCGGCGCAGGCTTATCCGCGGGGCCTGGGCTCAGAGCATCGCCAGGCGTTTCAGCAAGCGATGAAAATTGCCGCGATCCAGCCCAAGCGATCGCGCGGCGGCGGCCCTGTTGCCGTGGTGCCGGGCGATCTGCTGCCGGATAAGCTGGCGCTGGAACTCATCAACGGCGTCTTTGAAATCCAGGGGGATTGAAACAGTCGCCGCGGCATCCGATGCCGTGCCGTCCTGTACGGCGCCCGGCTCGGCCTGCGCATGCGGGGCTATGTCCAGATAGGCGGCGGAAATCGTGACGATGCCCGATTGGCGATTGCCCCGGGTCGAAGCTTTGAGCGCGGCGCGGCTCAGCAAATGCTCCAGTTCGCGGACGTTGCCGGGCCAGTGGTACTCCTGCAGGGCTTTTTTAGCGCCCGAGTCCAGGCGCAGCTTCTTAACGTCCAGGTGTTGCTGGTTTTTTTCCAGGAAGGCGCCGGCCAGCAATAAAACGTCTTTTTCCCTGTCCCGCAGGGGCGGAACATGCATGGGGTAAACGGCCAGGCGGTGGTAAAGATCGGAGCGGAACTGGCCGCTGGCGACTTCCTGCCGCAAGTTGCGGTTGGTCGCGGCGATGATCCGGACATCGACCTTGATCTGCCGATCGCTGCCGACGCGCTGTATGTCGCCGTTTTGCAGGGTGCGCAGCAGTTTGGCCTGGATTGAAAGCGGCAGTTCGCCGATCTCGTCGAGAAAAATCGTGCCGCCGTCGGCCAGCTCGAACTTGCCGGCCCGGTCGCTGACGGCGCCGGAAAACGCGCCCTTGCTGTGGCCGAACAGTTCACTCTCGGCAATGCTCTCGGGCAGCGCCGCGCAGTTGACGTACACCATGACCTGGTCGGCGCGCGCCGATTCGAGATGAATGCGCTGGGCCACCAGCTCCTTGCCCACTCCGGTCTCGCCCAGAATCAGCACCGCCAGTTCCGAGGGCGCGACGGTGGAGATTTCATTGCGCAAGGCCTGCATGCATTCGCTCTCGCCGATCAGGCCGTGATCGGCGTTTTTCTTGATCAGGGTCCGGGTGGCATAGCTGACCCGCTGCTCCAGGGACGAGATCAGGCCGGCGGCCTTGACCGATGCGGCGGTCAGGCTGATGAAGGCGCTGAATTGCAGCGGGTCGATGCCGTCGAACGTGCCCGCGCCCAGCGCATCCAGGGTCAGGACGCCCCAGGGTTCGCCGTCGATAAACAACGTTACCCCCATGCAGTCATGTACCAGCAGCCGGGCATCCTCCGCCTCGATCAGCCCGTCGTAGGGGTCGGGCAGATCGGAATCGGCGGCAAAGCGCACGGCTCGGTCGGATGCCAGAATGCGCGCCAGCCGCGGATGCTCGTCAATGGCGAAACGCCGTCCCAGCGTGTCTTCCGATAATCCGCTGACCGCCAGCGGCACCAGCTGGCGGCCTTCCAGTCTGAGCAATGCCGAGGCATCGCACGGAAAAGTCTGGCGCAAATGCTGCAGCAGGCGCCGGTAACGCTGCTCCGACGGCATGTGGGAGGAAAGGTCCGCGACCACTGAAATCAGCGAGGTAAAAAAGTTAGGGGTCGTCATAATGATAACCTGGTTGTTAAGTAGACAACTTTAACGCGATGTTAACAGGACAACTATACCTCGAAATGGGCTACAAAGTGTAAGGTTTTAAAGCGCTGGCGCAGCTTGGCATGGTCCGTGCAAAACCCGGTTCGAACCTTTTTCAAACAACCCAAGGAGAACGTCCGATGTTTTGTTACCAATGCGAACAGACCTACCGCTCTGAAACCGGAAGCGGCTGTGCTTCCACCAAAGGCATGTGCGGCAAGGATGCCACTACCTCCGACCTGCAGGATTTGCTGATTTACGGCGTCAAGGGCATCGCCCAGTACGCCAAGCGCGCCCGCGCCCTGAACGCGCCCGATAACGAAGCCGGCGGCTTCATGCTGTACGCGTTGTTCACGACGCTGACCAACGTCAATTTCAATGCTACCCGCTTCTCGGTTCTGTTGCAGCAGACCGCCTCGATCCGCGATCGGGTCAAGGCGCGCTATGAAGCGGCTGCGCTGGCGACGGGCAAACTGCCTGAAAGCCTCGCCGGCCCCGCCGCCTGGCAGCCCGCGGCCGACACGGAGGGACTGCTCAAACAGGCCGCCGGCGTGGGCATCAATGCCGGGATCGAGCAGGTCGGCGCCGACATCATCGGCCTGCGTTCGCTGGTGCTTTATGGCCTGAAAGGCGTCTGCGCCTATGCGCACCATGCCCACGTGCTGGGCAAGGAAAGCGAGGCCGTTTATGCCGGGGTCGAGGATGCCTTGGATTTCCTCAGCTCGGACCCCGACGACATGGATGCCTTGCTCAATCAATGCCTGGCCCTGGGCTTTCTGAACCTGTCCGTGATGGAATTGCTGGATGCGGCCAACACCGGCGCCTTCGGCGCGCAGCAGCCGACCGACGTGCGCGTGACCCCGGTCCCGGGCAAGGCCATTCTGGTGTCCGGCCACGACCTGGGCGATCTGGCGGCGCTGCTGGAGCAGACCCGGGATACCGGCATCAACATCTACACGCACGGCGAAATGCTGCCCGCGCATGCCTACCCCAAACTCAAGGCCTATCCGCATCTGGCGGGCAATTACGGCGGCGCCTGGCAGGACCAGCAGAAAGACTTCGCCGATTTCCCCGGCCCCATCCTGATGACCTCCAACTGCATCATCGAGCCGCAGCCCCAGTACCGCCAGCGCATCTTCACCGCTGGCCCGGTCGGCTGGCCCGGCGTGCGCCATATCAGCGACGGGAACTTCGCGCCCGTGATCCAGGCGGCCAGGGCGCTGCCCGGCTTCAAAGACGAAGCCGGGGCCGAGAAAACCATCACCATCGGTTTCGGCCGCGATGCCGTGCTGGGCGTCGCGGACCAGGTCATCGACGCGGTGAAGTCCGGCGCCATCCGTCATTTCTTCCTGATCGGCGGCTGCGACGGCGCGGCGCCCGGCCGCAACTACTACACCGAGTTCGCCGAAAAGGCACCCTCCGATACCGTCCTGCTGACGCTGGGTTGCAATAAATACCGGTTCAACCAGCACGACTTCGGCGACATAGGCGGTATCCCGCGCCTGCTCGACATGGGGCAGTGCAACGACAGCTATTCCGCCATCAAGGTGGCCGCCGCATTGGCCGATGCCTTCGGCTGCGAGGTGAACGACCTGCCATTGTCGCTGATCGTCTCCTGGTTCGAACAAAAGGCCGCCGCCGTGCTGTTGACCCTGCTGGCGCTGGGCATCCGCAACATTCGCCTCGGCCCCACCTTGCCGGCGTTCCTGACCCCGAACCTGGTGCAGGCGCTGGTGGACAAGTACGGGCTCCAGCCCATCACCACAGCCCAGGCCGATATCGACGCCGCGCTGGCGCCGAAAGCCGCCTGAATGCGCATGCGGGCCGGGGGCTTTGCGCTCCCGGCCTTATCAGCCTCACATGGAGCCTAACAAAATATGAGCACTCACACTATTGAACTCACGACCCGGGACGGAGAGCAGCTGCGTTTCGAATGCGGCGCCGAGCAGAGCCTGCTGGACGCGGCCGCCGGCGCGCACATCGTGCTGCCCTCCCAGTGCCGGCAGGGCAGCTGCGGCGCCTGCTACGCCGACGCCACGCGCGGCGATTACATTCTGGGCGAGCACAATCCCGCCGCGCTGCCGGCCGGCGAGGCGGAAAAAGGCGGCATCCTGCTGTGCCGCACCTTTCCGCTCAGCGACCTGAGCGTGTCCCTGCCTTTCGACCATGACCGCATCCTGCTCGGCGACATCCGGCGCCGAAACGCGGCTATCGTCATCATCGATTCCGTCGGTGAAAACACCGTGCGCCTGGAACTCAGCCTGGAGCCTGACGAAGACGGCGGCAACGCGGCCGAATTCGAGCCCGGCCAGTTCGTGGAACTGGAAGTGCCGGAGCAGGGGATCAAGCGCGCCTACTCGCTTTCCAACACGGGCAATTGGGAGGGGCGGCTGGAATTTTTGATCCGCCTCCAGCCCGGCGGACTTTTTTCCACCTGGCTGCGGGAGCAGGCCCAGGCCGGCCAGACGTTGCTCGTGCACGGCCCTCAGGGCGCCTTCGGCCTGTGCGAAAACGGTCTCAGGCCGCGCTGGTTCGTGGCCGGTGGCACCGGGCTGGCGCCCATGCTGTCCATGCTCAGGCGTATGGCCGAGTTTCAGGAACCGCACCCGGCCCGGCTTTATTTCGGCGTCAACCGGACCGAGGAACTGTTCTGTCTGACGGAACTGGAAGCGCTGAAGGCCGAATTGCCCCAGCTCCAGGTGATTGTATGCGTGTGGAAGCCGGATCAGGACTGGCAAGGCTTTTGCGGCACGCCCGTCGATGCGCTGGCCCGGGATCTGGCCGACTTGCAGGTGCAGCCTGACATTTACCTGTGCGGGCCGCCGGCCCTGATCGACGCCGCCGAAGCGGCGGCCCGCTCTCAAGGCGTGCCGATCGAGCAGGTGTACAGCGAAAGGTTTCTGCCGGCTTAGGTATTGACAAGCCTGCCTGAAAATACAGTAGATCCGTAGGGCGGGTTAGACGCGCAAACCGCTATATATCAGCCTTCACCGGCCTTTCCGCGCGTCGTAACCCGCCATCTGATCTGACGATACACACAGACAGATTGAGTAATGGCATTGTTTCCAATTCGGATAACCTCGGCGGGAGCGATGCTTGCGTAGCAACTTAAAATCGCCGGACAAGTCGCGATGTAGGCATCGCTCCCACGGATACGACCTATATTTTGCCGAATCCTTAGGTGCGGATCACTTGCGCCCATGCCCATAGGTTTCGCGTTCGAGATCCGTAGGGCGGGTTAGACGCGCAAACTGCTATATATCAGCCTTCACCGATCTTTCCGCGCGTCGTAACCCGCCGTCTGATCTTAAGCGGTTAATCGGCTTCCGGCTTATTCAAGGTCCCGGTCGGGATCTCTACGTCGTTGCCGAGCAGGATTTTTGAGAAGAAGTCTCGCACCCTGTCAATCGCCTCATCCGGGAAGCCGCCATGGCGCGCCCCGGTGACGGAAATAAAATAGCTTGGCACGCCCGCCTGGGTCAGCGCTCTGTCCAGGCGGACGGCCTGGTTATAGGGAACGATGTTATCCGCCGTGCCGTGGAGCGTCAGTACTGGCGCATCGTTCGGGGTCACGTAGGTCATCGGCGAAGCCGCCCTGGCCGCATCAGCGTTGCCGGGCAGGGCGCGGCCTATCAGCCGGGCTTCGGGCGCCAGCGGGTCGGCGCGGTCGATGTCGCTGGGCTGGCCGATCATGGCCGGAATGTCCGTCACGCCGAAGAAATTCACCACACCGGACACTCCACTGGACATGTCATCGTGGGGACCCGCGTCGCCTTCGAGTTCCGGCGCGTCGCCGGTAAAGCCGAGCATCAGCGCGAGATGGGCGCCGGCGCTGCGGCCCCAGACGGCGATCCGCCGGGAGTCCAGGCCATACTTATCGGCATTGGCCCGAATCCAGCGGATCGCCGCCTTGCTGTCGTGGATCTGCGCCGGCCAGATGGCTTCATTCGACAGCCGGTAGCCTGCCGAGACGCCGGCATACTCGCCGCTCCGGACGAACGGCATCAAGATGGGCGGCGCCGCTGGCCTTGTCGCCGTAGCGCCAGCCTCCGCCGTGCAGGAACACGATTACCGGCAGCCTCTCGGAGCGGGGCTTATCCGGCAGATACAGATCGAGTCGTTGACGGGGATTGTCGCTCGCGGCGTAAGGGATATCGAGCTGCGGGCGGACAGGTTCCCGGCGCAGCGCATCCAGCGGCATCACGCCCTGCTGCCGGGCGCTGCCGGGTTGGGAATATCCCGCCATGGCGCCGGTGAGCATGACGACGATTAGCTTAGTGCGGATCATGGATTTTCTCTCCATCGGGATTTGACAAGATTACCCCTGTGCTTGAGGTTTAACGCCTCCGACACCGCCTTATCGGGGCGTTTTTTCCATTTTAACGGTCATGCCCTTGCTCTCCAAAACGACAAATCCCATGCGTTCGTACAGCCTCTTGGCCGGATTGTCTTCAAAAGTCGTCAGGCGGATGCTGACCCCTGAATGCTCGGCGAGCAGGCGCTTCAGCAGCGCCGTGCCAATCCCCCGGCCCTGCCAGGCGGGCGATAGCTGGATATTGTCGATGTAGAGGGCAGTCGGTTCTTTCACTACGCTGAGGAAGCCCGCCCGTTTGCCGGCAATGATCACCATGGAAATGTTCCCGGCCGCGAAGCCTTTGCGGAACTCGGCGGCAATCCAGCCGCCCCAGTGCCTGCGGAACAACTCGCCCATGTTCCTTTGGGTGAGGCGGTAACAGTAGCTGTAATCCGCATCCGTAGCGGGTCTGAGCCGGTAATTCATGGTTTACCGCCGGTGCCACTGTTCATGCGACAGGCGATACAGACAGTGTTGACGGAGCGGATTGCCGACGGGTACGGCCGGATGGCCGAACAGGGTGGGTGTCTCATGCATGCCGATACGCTCCATCAGCGCTCGCGATCGGAAGTTGTGAACGGCGGTGAATGACACGATTTCAGACAGGTTGAGGCACTTGAATCCGATACGCAGCGTCTCGGTTGCCGCTTCCGTCGCAAGCCCCTTTCCCCAGTACGAAAATGCCAGTCGCCAGCCGATTTCCACGCAAGGAGAAAACGGCAGCTCGGCGGCCGGGATATGTAAGCCCACGAAGCCGATGAATTGCCCCGTCGGCTTCGATGCAACGGCCCAGAATCCCCAGCCCCGCTCGGCAATCAGAGTTTCGCAGCGATCCGCCATGGCATCGCTGGCAGCGCGATCGAGTAGGCAGGGAAAGAACGCCATCACTGTAGGGTCTGCGTTAAGCGCGGCGAAAGGTTCGCGGTCGCCTGGCAGCCACTGCCGCAAACGGAGTCGTTTGGTCTCGAATTCGATCAGATAGGACATTTTCTTATGTTGGGCCGTAATGTTTGTATTATAACCGGTTTGCGTTGCTTTATTGCACTTTAGAACAGCGAAATCCCGGTTTGTCCCTGATGATTTTCGATATTCAAAAAAGGCGGGTTACGACGCGCGGAAAGACTGGTGCAGGCTGATAATGCAGCGGCTTGCGCGTCTAACCCGCCCTACGGCATTCGGTAGCCATGCGGTTAAATGTTTTTTAATCCTTCATTTTTGATCTCGAAGTCATCTGTTCCATACACGGGGTCCGCATTATCGAAATAACGCTCCGGCGTTCCTGTCGTGGACGGTTGTTCAGGCTTCTCGACTTGAGGTTGTTCCTCGGATGGTGTTTTTTCAGGTTCCTCGTTGCTCACAAATGCACCTCATGTGGTTTTCAATATTACTGGTCAATACGCTGCAAATACTATTTTGAGTTTCACTGATAATAAAAAGCCCTATACAGATTAATGCGAATACGAATGAGCTGATTAACAGCCAGGAAGTGATTCTGAAGAGCTTTCCCCGGGCCGTATTAGTTTTAATATTGATAATATTCGCCGCGTCGGTTTTGGTTATTAAATCCGATAAAAAATTACAGTAGGCATTGGCTTCTTTTTTTTCCAGCCGGCGATGAGCCGATAATGAAAAGTCGACCCAATTATTCTGGTATACGGATTTGTAGCCTTTTCTGGCCGGCATGGCGTATAAGCAAATGCCAAAAGCGAGAATAACCGAAATATAACTTATTATAAATACAACGCCGGTTACGCTGATAAGGTCGACCTTTTGATAGTACAGGGAGTAAAGCGTGGACAAGGCGCCGATAAGCGCTGCCGCAACCCATAAGTTATTACGGCCGACAACGACTTGATGTCTGTTGATATCCACATAGTGTATCCAATATTCCTTCTGCGTCTGCTCCAGAATCTTTTCCAATGATTTTTCATAAGAAGAATAGTCAAATTTTTCAGCATCACTTTTTTCAATTTCCACGCTATATGACTTGTTATTGACTGTAACCTTATATTTATCCATCACTATTTACCTGATAGTGTTGATTGGTTTTTGGTCAGCATAACTGATGTTACGCGGACAATCGACTCAGGCACCTGTAGAGGCGGGTGCGACTGAAAAATAATATCCGACCTTTCAGGTTAAGGCCGTTTCCGTGGCAGCGATGCCGTTATGCCCTTTAGGGTACTCATCGCGATTCAGGCAGCGCGGCCATTTAAATGCCGGCGAAACCGGCTCAATCCTCATGTCTTCTGCTGCCGGCCCAGCAAACGCAGGCTGTCCAGCACCTGTTGCAGAACAGGGGAATCGCTATCGCGCGGGAAAACCATGTAGGTCGGCAATCTGAACCGTGGACTGCCGGGCACGTGAAACAGTTTTCCGGCCTGGATCAAGGGCTCGGCCATGCGCATGGGCAGAAAACATGAGCCGCCGTTGCTGATGATCAGCTGCACGCCCAGCCAGCCGATATTCACCACCTGCGCGGGGCTTTCCAGGTCGGGATAATGGCTATTGTGCAGCGCGTAAAAGGCCGGTCCCCAGTCCACGTAAATATAGTCGTCATTCGGCCAGGGCTGGTCGGGGTCGGTGGTCAGCAGCGCCAGCGTTTCATCGAACAGGTGATCGATCTGAAGACCGGGGCTATGGTGCGGCGTGTACATGATGGCGACATCCATCCGGCCTTCGATCATCGCCCGCATCAAATCTTCTTCAAAACCGATCTGGCTGCGGATGGATATGTCCGGCGCCTGCCGGCGCATGTCCCCGACCCAGCGGGGCAGCAGTTCTTCCCATAAGGCGATCCGGGTGCCCACGGTAATGCTGGCGCGAAAGCGGCTGGGCAGCCCGATGTCGTGCCGGGCCTGCTCCAGGGTCAGCAACAGGGACTTGGCGTGGCGCAAAAAACGCTGCCCCGGCAGCGTTAGCGTGGCGCCGGAGCGATTGCGCACGAACAGGGTGACGCCGAGATAAGATTCCAGCCGCTGTATGCGCGTGCTCACGGTCGATTGGGTGACGTACAGCCGGTTGGCCGCTTCCAGAAAGCTGCCATTGGCGACGACGCTTAAAAAGGTTCTGATCTGTTCTATGTCCATCCGCTTAATATCGGATATATCGATATTAATGTCCAATAAAAATCGTTTGTCTTATATAAAGAGAAGTTTTTATAGTAACCGCATGAACACGAACCGATCGTCCGCCTCCCCGTTTTCAGCGCCAGCCGGCCTGGAAACCAAATGCACAGCCCCGTTGAAAAAAGGGCTGCCGGCAGTCGGTGGGGTTCGCGTCAATGCGACCGGACGTCCGCCGAGCCCTCGCGCGCGGCGGACGTCCGGCCGGCGCATCCCATCAACAACCGGCAGGTTAAGCCCATGACCCTCATCTACGCTAAACGTCTGCGCGGCTGGCGCTTCATTCTGTTCAATGTTGTGCTCGGCTTGGGGCATATGATCGTGCTGTTCAATGTCGGCGCCTATATCGCGTTGCTGCCGCATGTCGCCGGTGATCTGGGCGGGGTGTTGCCGAGCTTTGCCACCTGGGGCCAGACCTATTTCATCATTGCCCTGGCGCTGGCCTTTCCCGGCGCGCGATGGCTGTCGGGCCGGTACGGCGATTATCGCCTGTTCAGCGCGGCATTTGTCGTGTATGCCCTGGCTTCTTATCTGTGCGCCATCAGCCAGAGCTTATGGCTGTTCGTGCCGGCGCGCATCCTGCTCGGCTTTTCGGGAGGGATTACGCTTTATCTCGGGCAGTCCCTGATGTTGAAGGAGTACCCCGAGCATTTGAAAATGCTGGGTCTGGGCGTATGGGGCCTGGTCACGCTGATGCCTTTTACCATCAGCTTTCCGATAGGCGGCCTGATCGCCGACGAACTGAGCTGGCGCGCGCTGTTCTATCTGAATGCCGCCTGCGCCGTGGCTATCGCCGGCATCAGTGCTTCCCTGCTGGCCGGCCGGGGATTCGAGCGCAACGTCGCCCGTTTCGATGATATCGGTTTTGTACTCATGGCCTTGATTCTTGGCAGCCTGCAGACCATTCTGAATCAGGGCAACGATTTCGACTGGCTGGAATCGCCCTTCTTGTGCAGCATGCTGCTGGTGCTGGCCGTGTCCTTGCCCTGCTTTATCATCTGGGAGTCCGAGGAAACCCATCCGGTCTTCAACCTGCGGCTTTTCGCGCATCGCAATTTCACCATAGGCGTGATCTGCCTGGCCGTGGGTTTTCTGTTGATCCAGGGCCTGCTGTCGGTGTTCATCGTCCAGCTTCAGGTATTGCTGGGCTATTCTTCCTTTCTGGCCGGCATGGTTTACCTGCCGATGATCCTGCTCGCGGTGCCGGTGACCGTGGCGATGCATAAACTGCCCCGGCGACTGGACGCTCGCCTGCCGGCCTGTATCAACCTGCTGGGCTTTTCCTTTACCTTTTACTGGCTGGGCCTGTTCGACGATCCCGGCTCGTTCGATCAGATTTTCTGGCCCATGCTGCTGCTCGGCTTTTTTCTGGGCTCGTTTTTTACCCCGCTGACCAAGCTGACTCTGCACGGCCTGCGGGGCGGCCAGGAACTGCGCGCGGCCGAAGAGGCGGGGTTTCTGCGGATTGTCGCCGGGGCCATCGGCATCACTTTACAGGGCGTCGTGCTGTTTCGGCGCATCCCCTTTCATCAGCTGCATTTTGCCGAGCACTTCGGCGGGCGGCGCTTCGCCGCCATCGATGTGCTGCAGGGGTTTGCCTCGAAATTGCAGGCTTCCGGCCTGGATGCCGCCATGGTCAAGGCCCGGCTCCTGGTCGTGATCAGGCAGCAGGCCACCCTGCTGGCGTTAAACGACGCCTTTCTGCTGGCGAGTTACCTGTTTCTGGGACTGGCCGGACTGGTATGGCTGGCCCATCCCACCTGTCAGCCGCTGCATCCGACCCTGCTGCAAGAGCTGGGAGATCTTCGGGCGGAAGAACTCATGGAGGAGCCATGAGCCGCCGATTGATAAGCACGGGATTGTTGGGGATCCATACCGGGCTGATGCTTTTGGCAGCCGGTTGCGCCTGGATTCCTCAAGGCGACAGGCCGGCCGAGTTCTTGAAGACGCCGTCGTTGGAGCACGCGCTGTCGCAGGCGGCGGACGACGAGCTCCCCGTGCCTGCCGTCCGCTGGCCGCAAGCGCGCTGGTGGGAGCAATTCGGCAGCCCGGAACTCGACAATCTGATGACTATCGCCTTGAAAGAGAATATCGGCCTCAAGTTGGCGGCCGCGCGCTTGCGCCAGGCGCATGCCATGGTACGCGTGGAGGGCGCCAGGCTGCTGCCGTTCCTGGATGCCGAGGCGGAGTTCGCGAACGAGCGCATTTCAGAGAATGGCGTTTTCGCCGCGCTCAACCATGAAGAAGCGGCGGGCGCGAATATCGTGTTCGGCAAGATTACGCCTTTGAGTTTCCGCTACGAGTTCGATTTCTGGGGAAAAAACCGCGCCGCGCTGGAAGCGGCGCTGGGCGAGGAAGCGGCCGAGGAAGCGGAGCATGCCGAAATCCTGCTGCAACTGACTGCCTCGATTGCTCGTGCCTATATGCATGGGCTGGCGCTGCGGCGCCAGCTCGATCTGGTGCATGCCATGATCGGGTTGCGGCGCGACCTGCTCGAGATGGATGAAACTCGGTGGCGGCTGGGCCTGGATGCCGCCGATCCGGTGCAGCAATCGACTATTGAACTGGAGCGGCTGAATAAGCGCGAAGCTGGCATCCGGGATTTGCTGGATCTGCAGCGGAACCTGTTAGCCCGGTTGATCGGCGGCGGGCCCGACGCGACGCGGCACCTGTTCGACGATGCGAGGATCAGCCGGGAAGGGCCGCGCTTGCCGGCGCAGCTGCCGCTGGAACTGCTCAGCCAGCGTCCCGATATTGCCGCCGCGCTGCACCGGGCCGAGGCGGCCGCGCAACGGGTCAAGGTCAGCAAGGCCAGTTTCCTGCCCACCATCGATCTGACCGCCTTCGTCGGCATCAATGCCCTCAGGCTGACGAAGGGGGCGAGTTCCCTGGCCAATCTGCTGTTCTCCGGCTCCAGTTTTTCCTACGGCGTCGCGCCGGGACTGCGGCTGCCCTGGTTCGAGGGCGGGCGCCTGCGCGGGGAGTTATCGGCGCAGCGGGCGGAATACGATGGCGCCGTGGAACTTTACAACGACACCTTGCTGCATGCCGTGCAGGAGGTGGCCGACAGCCTGAGCAGCTGGCGGGAGGCGCGTGCCAGACTCGACGCGCAAGGCCGCCTGCTGTCCGCGCAGCATGAAAAACTGGAGCTCGTACAGGAGCGTTTCCGCAGCGGCCTGGATGACCGCCGGGCGTTGCTGGCGCGCGAGACGGCCGTGCTGGATCAGCAATATGTCCTGAAGGCGCTGGAAGCCGACCAGCGGGTCGCCATGGTGGATTTGGTGGAAGCGCTGGGCGGCGGGTACGCGAACGATTTCAAGATTAACCCGCGGCCGCCGGAGCGGGAGTGGGTTTGGTGGTTGCCATGGCGGCTCTGAGGACGGCCCGGGGGCGGAGATGGCGACGAGCCTCGCGCTATCCAAGCCAGGCCAGAGCGCAAGCGGAAAAACTTATATATTTGTTTTATAAAATAAAATTTGGTGTTGCCGATATAAAAACCTATGAGAACTCATCCCAAGATCATTCGAACCCGACGCAACCGCTATCTATTGTCGGTTGCGCTAGTGCTGGCTGTAGGCGCTCTGGCTTATGCCGGCTATTGGTGGCATTACTGTCGCTTCTGGGTAATAAGCCGTAATGCCTTCGTCACCGGCAATCTTATTCCGGTGGAGGCGGATGCAACGGGCATCGTCACGCAGGTATTGGTCGAGGAGAGCCAGTACGTGAACAAGGGCGATTTACTGGTTCGTCTGGATGAGCACCGGGCTCGGACCGCTTTAAGCCGGAGCCGGGGCGAGTTGGGCCAAACCGTGCGCGAAATCGGCGCCGTTTTTGCCACGCGCCGGCAGATGTGCCAGAAACTGATAGCCCGTACGGCCCGCCTGGCCCGGGTGCGTCACGATGTGGCGCGCTTGCGTCAGGCGCTGCCCAATGGCTCGGTATCCGAGCAGGCTCTGCAAAATGCCGAGGATCAGATGGCGGCGCTCGAAGCCGATATGCGGGAGGCCGAGGCGGAGCTCGAATCCGTGGACGCGAGAGTGGGCGGCACCAGCCGAACGCTGCATCCGGATGTGGAAGCGGCCAAGCACAGATTCATCGCCGCCTATCTTGAATACGCGCGGCAGCATATCCATGCGCCCGTTTCAGGCTATGTGTCCATGCGCAAGGTACAGGTCGGGAACCGGGTTCAGCCCGGCGATCAGCTGATGACGCTCGTGCCCCTGGAGCATCTGTGGGTAGAGGCGAACCTGCGGGAGACCGAGATGGCGCGGGTGCGGCCCGGCCAATTGGCGGAGATTACCGTCGACCTCTACGGCGAGAGCCGCGTCTATCATGGCACGGTGGAAGGGTTGGTGCCGGGCACGGGCAGCGTCTTTGCCTTGCTGCCGCCGGAAAACGCGTCCGGAAATTTCATTCATATCGTGGAACGTGTTCCCGTGCGTATCGGACTGCGGCAAGAGGAAGTGCTGAACAACCCCATCCGTCCGGGACTTTCCACCAGGACCGCAATATACGTCAAGGACTCGGATCAGTCCCAGGGCGTGTCACTGGCAGGCGTCTCCACGCAGGAGTATGAGACAGACATCTTTATTGATGAACTTGCCGATGCGGAGGCCGAGGCCCGGAAAATCATCAGGGCGAATTTGATTCAGGAAAACGATGCGTTGGCGCCGGAGTGCAGGCCTCTTCATGCAGCAGCCGCTGACAACGCCGGCACTTACCGATGAGGTTTATGCCCGGCGACGCCCGTGCCCGCTCTGAAGCGGTCGGACGCGGGCCAACGAAGCGATTATTCGGAGGTTTACCATGATCTTATCCCATCATCAAAAAACCGTTTTCAGCGTCATTCTGACCATCATTATCACCGTCATCGCAATGTACGACACGGTGTTCCATCTGTTGCTTGAACTGATGCACGTTTCGTTCGAGCTGGTTGAACAGTCGCTGGACCTGTTGGTCGAGCATATTTTTCACACTGACCGCCGCGAGACGCAGATCATCGTCTTCTACATCATGGCGGCGATCGCCTGTTATGGCGTGTACAGGCTGTTGCGGGTCATACCGCGTTGTTGCCGCAAATGCAGGGAGTGCCTTGCAATCGGCTGGCTGCGGCTGAAGCTGGATAGTCTGGCGTACTGGCAGGCTTTATCGCCCGCGGGAAAAGCCAAATGGTGGCTGGGCGGGATAACGGGCGTGAGCGGCATGATCCTTTGGCTTTTTATGTGACGGCGGGCATAAACGTCCGAACGGCTTGACCTTATCGCGCCGAATGCACGTAGCAAACCTCTTGCCCGCTCAGGTCGGCGGCCGCTGGTCGCCCGGCAGGACCGACAGGTCGGGCTTGAAGCCGAAACGGGCCGCATCGGCCAGCGAGTATTTGTCCAGCACCGCCATGAATGCGCGCTGCGCCTCGTACAGCATGCCTTTCAGGAAGCAGTCGCGGGTCAGGCGGCACTGATTGGACGGCACATCGAAGCACTCCACCAGGTTCATGTTGACTTCGGTCAGCCGTATCACTTCGCCGACGCCTATGGTATACGCGGGCCGGGCCAGCTGGATGCCGCCGCCCTTGCCCCGGGTGGTCATGATGAGCCCCTGGTTGGCCAGGCTGTTCGCCACCTTGACCAGATGGTTGCGGGAAACCTGGTAGTACTCGGCAATCTCTGAAATGGTCGCCATGCCCGGTTCCGGCAAACGGGCGAGATAGATCAGCAGGCGCAGTGAATAATCAGTGAATTGCGTAAGCTGCATGGGTGATACTCCTTAAAAATCAGCCCGCGATTCAGGCGGGGCTTAAAAAAATGAAAGATAGGACTTGACGATTTTACTACTCGGCCATAAGATGCATGTCAAATACATCTTATGGCCGCGCCTTATCTCTGCCCCTCGTGAGGTTAGGCTTTTAAGATGTATTTTAAACACCTTTTTAAATTGAGTTGGAGAAAAATATGTCGCAACAAGCATCCTTGTACGAGCAATTAGGTGGGGAGGCTGCCGTCAATGCCGCCGTGGATATTTTTTACCGTAAGGTATTGAGCGATGGCCGCATCAGCGCCTTCTTCGAGGGCGTGGACATGGAAAAACAGGCCGCGAAGCAAAAGGCCTTCCTGACCATGGCTTTCGGTGGCCCGCATAACTACAGCGGCCTCGATATGCGCACCGGCCATGCCCATCTGGTCGAGCGCGGCCTGAATGATTCGCATGTCGATGCGGTGATCGAAAATCTTGCGGCGACGCTGCGCGAGCTGGGCGTGGACGACGCCTTGATCAATCAGGTTGCCGCCATCGCCGAAAGTACGCGAGACGACGTGCTGGGCCGATAATCCTTGATCCTAGAAACAGGTACGCCGCCATGGTGACTATTCATTACGCAAAAGACAACTTTGAACTGGGCGAAGATCAATCCGTTCTGGATTGCCTGACCGATCGCGGTGTGCCCGTTCCTTTTTCCTGCCGCAGCGGAGCCTGCCAGACCTGCCTGATGCGTGCCACCGGCGGCAAGCCGCCAGAGGCCTCGCAGCAGGGCTTGAAGGATAGCCTGAAGCTGCAGAACTATTTTCTGGCCTGCGTTTGCCATCCCACCGAGGATCTTGAAGTCGCGCTGCCGGATGACGATGATATCCAGGCGGCGATTCCCGCTACGGTCAAAAGCCTGACATTGCTGAATCCGGAAATCATGCATGTGGCGCTCGAATGTCATGCGCCCATCGAATACCGGGCCGGGCAATTCATCAATCTGTTTCAAGACCCGACACTGGGCCGCAGCTACTCGCTCGCCAGCGTGCCCTATGAGGATGACCATCTGCACCTGCATGTCCGCCGCCTGCCGCAAGGCCGGGTCAGCGGCTGGATCCACGAGGAATTGCGCCCCGGCCAGACGGTCGAGGTTCGCGGCCCCGCCGGCGATTGTTTTTACACGCCCGGCAATAACGAGCAGGGCCTGGTCCTGATCGGCACGGGCTCCGGACTCGCGCCGCTCTACGGCATCGTCCGCGACGCCCTGGGCCAGGGCCATACCGGCCCTATCCATTTGTTTCACGGCAGCCGCGATCTGGACGGCCTGTATCTGACCGGGGAACTGCACGATCTGGTCAGGCAATATTCGAATTTCAATTACGTGCCCTGCCTGTCCGGCGGCGATGTGCCGCACGGCTTTGCCGCGGGACGCGCCCATGACGTGGCCTTTCAGCAAATCCCCGACCTCAAGAACTGGCGCCTGTTTCTGTGCGGGCATCCGGAAATGGTCAAGGCCGCCAGAATGAAAGCTTTTCTGGCGGGCGCCTCCATGAAGGATATCTATGCCGACGCCTTCAACGTCAGCCAGTCTTCCTGATGATGCCGGCGCAAAATTCCCGCGCTTGGGCCGCGGCCTGAGCGCTGGTAGTATTGTCAGCCTGTCGTAGCCGGTCTTTACCGAGGGAGATTGCCTGATGCCCCGCGTCGTCGCCTTATACCGTTATCCGGTCAAGGGCTTTACGCCCGAAGCCTGTGATGTTGTCGAGGTGCTCGATCAAGGCCGCATCGCCGGTGATCGGGTTCTCGGCTTTCGTTTCGCCAACTCAGGCGCGCAGGAAGCGGCCTGGAGCAAAAAGCACGAGTTCGTCGCGCTGGTGAACACGCCCGGTCTCGCGCGCCTTCGCCTTCGGTTCGACCACAGGGCGCTCCGATTGCGCATCTGCCTGGAGGATGCGGTTCTGGTCGAGGCGGCGCTGGACGGGCAGGGCCGTCAGCTTATTGCCGCCGCGCTCGAAAGCTATGTGCTGACGCTGGATGAGAATCCACTGGCCTCGCATCCGGAACGGCTGCCGTTGCGGTTGGTCGGGGACGGCGTTACGCCGCGCTATCAGGACAACGAGGCCGGCCAGATAACCCTGCACAGCCGCGCAAGCCTGGCGGCCGTCGGCCATGCGCTCGGCGGCGACGGCCTCAGTGAGCTTCGCTTCCGCTCGAACATCGCCATCGACGGCCTGGATGCCTGGGAAGAGCAAAGCTGGATAGAGCGCCGGATTCGCATAGGCCGGGTTGACTTCGAGGTCGTGGCGCCGAAGACCCGTTGCCTCGCCACGCATGCGAACCCCGACACCGGCGAACGGGATCTGCCGATCCTTAAGACGCTGACCGGCGCCTTCGGCCAGAAAAAGCCGACGTTTGCCATCGCCATGCTCCCGAGCGCCGCCGGCGGGCGGATTCAGGTGGGCGATAAAGTCAGCCTGCTTGATTGAAACGCTCTTTCAGGTGTTTGCATCGAGCGCATGAATGCCGCGTCCGGCGCCTGTTTTTTCCTGAAACAGCGCTCAGGATTAATGACTTCCTGAAATTAGCATCCCGCATAGGATGTGCCGGCCAAAAGCAGGCGCTCCAGGCGGCGCAATGAAGTGCATCGCTTACGAACGATGCGCCTCCTGTCGTCGACACATCCTATGTTTAAACAGGGACATTATTGACGACCCAGGCCTTAGGAACGTGGATAAAACAACTTTCTCAAATGTGCGAATGAATTCGCACCTATCTCCTGATTCATTCCATGCGCTAATCGGCTGCTGATTCCTCACCCTTGCCGCCACGCGCCGCGGTGACGGCCTCGCGCAGCCGCACCAGCGCGGCTTCCAGCGTCGCGATGTCCTCCGGGGAATAATCACTGAATATCCGATAAATAAATTCCAGATGTTCGGGATAAGCGCGCTTGAACAGCGCCGCGCCGGCCTCCGTCAGCCGCACGATCTGGCTGCGCCCGTCCGTTTTCGAGGCCATGCGCTGGACCAGCCCCTTGTCTTCCAGGCGGTTGATGACGCCGGTCAGGGTGCCTTTGGTGATAATGGTCTTCTCGCCCAGCTGCTTGAAGGACATGCCGGCGGTATTGCCCAGGGTCAGGATGATATCGAACTGGGGCAGGGTCAGATCCAGCGTGTGCACATGGGTCGCCGCATAGGCCAGAAAAACCTGGTGCGTCCGCGCCAGCTCGCGCAGTACGCTGGGAAAGGTGGATGGAGAATTCATAACGTCAATTTGATAGTTTTAATTAGAACTAAATAGTAGGCTTAATGCCCAATTTCCTCAAGTTTTTTAATGGAATTAGGCCTCATTGCGTTCATTATGACCGCCCTTTTGTGCTTATGGAAGCTACAGTCGGCCGGTTTCCGGCAAGACCTGCCGACCTTACGGCATAAACCGAACGGCGCCGGGCAAGTGAAGCGAAATGTTGGAAAGTCATATAAGCAATTGATAATATGGATTAATCAATTTAATTTCCAGGCGCGTCCAGGCCGTAAAAAGCACGGTCTCCAGAAAAATAGTCCGTATTAGAACAAATTTAGTTCTAATTAGAACAGAATCTGATAGTATTTCACCATGCCTCGCGAGCTGCATTGGTCTGACTTTTAGGCCTTTGTTAATCGTCAGGTAAACAATACCCTTTATCCACTTCGAGGTTTACTCATGAACGCACTCAACAAATTTCTGGTTTCTTCTGTTATGGCCGTATCGCTGGCAGCCCCATCATTCACCGCTTCCGCCGTCGCGAATCCATCGTATGAGGATGTTAAAGCGGCTATCGAAAACACGCTGGCGAAAGTCGAGGAGACGATTGCGGCCCTAGATAACGGCACGGACAACGAGGTGCTGATCGATATGGTCAGCGATGCCCGGCAATTGCAGAAAGACATCGCCAATAATAGGCTGGACTTGAAACGCAATCAGGCCAGCGGTGTTTTGAAGAAAGCCCGTACCGAGCTCAAGAACAACGAACTGGCTTCGGCTAAGGAAACATTGACGGATGCCGCCAACCGCTACAAGGAAATTCAGCAGCTGTACGCATCCTCGCATTAAGCCCGAGCCGGCGGCGCCATTCATGGACGGGGCGGGCTTGTAAAGCCGTCCCGCTTGAGCCGCGGGCTTATCCGACGATATGCAATGCAACATAGGGAACGAGATTGAAAACCAGGATGACGATTTTGTAAACCGCCATGCCTGCGTAATGGATGGCGTCAAACCGCTCAACCGGCAGACGAAACCACCGTCCGTGCAGTTGATGCATCCACTCGTGAGCGGCGGTGAACAATAAAGCCCAGACAAGCAGCACACCGTAGTTTATAACGGTGCACCATAACAGAAGGTCACGGATTGATTCGATATTCATGGATGAGTTTCCCTGGCAACTGATACGACAAAATAAAGCTCCCGGATTTTGACACATAGCCTTTATAGAGGCCAATTTACTAGCCTGAATATTTCACCACGAACGACTGCATGGGCAGATATTTGCTCCTGCAATATCTGCATTTACCCCATCCCTGGGGCTCATGCAGGAGGTAGGTCGAAAACTGCTCCTCGGTAATTGCTCCTGCATTACTCTACTACACGCCATCCATGGCGTTATACGTTTTCGACATTCGCCACATCCCTGTGGCTTAGCACCAATAGTAGGCGCTTTAGGCGCAGCTTCCGCTCCTGCTCACGCTAAGTACCTACATCCTTGTAGGCAATGCAGGAGCAGCGTAGCGGTGTGCCGAGGACACGAACGCCTCCATGGACAGGAAATGATCCCGTCATTTCTCTGCATTCACCCCATCCATGGGGATTAGGGAGGCGGTAGAATTGCGTCTGGAACAGCAATCGAGCACACGAAGAAAATCAAGTTGTTGCCATTTTCTTCCCGTGACTTCATGAATTACTACGGAAACATAGTAGTCAGTCAATTTAATTATGACGGTTAAATTGTAGGTGCGAATTCATTCGCACTATTCGCACGCCATGAATGCTCTGCAACTTTTTACTCGTCAGAATAAGGCTGACTAAGTAATAGGCAAATATTTGAATTTGAAAGCCTTCGTGTCTTTCGCGGTTAAATCCTTTAAATTGAATACTTTCACACTCTCAACCGCGATCAGCTGCCTGAGTGTTACAAAACCCGGTAATTTGTCGGCTTTATGACATCGTTCGGGACCGTTTTTTGCATTCCGCCGCCACTGAGGCGCCGCCGCAGAGTCGCTGGCGCTTCGCTTGGAGCGGGCGAAGGCGCATCGAAAGGGGGGACGTTGCCGGATTGGCCCCATTCTTGAATGTCGTATGCCGTAACGCTAACCGAATCAGGGACACAGACCGCCTCCGCGCCATGAATAACATTGTCACGCTTCATTTTCCCGTTCGTTCCAGCCCGGTTCCCGGTCAGGTTCAGGCGGCTATTCATCCGGGTTGCCGTTATGACCTGGTGCTGCCGGAGCCGGTTGTGGCGGACTATTTGAATCACGTTACGGATGGCGACCATGAGCAATTGACCGGCCTGGTCGGCGCCTACCGGCTCAGTGTGGATGCGGCGCAAATAGAACCCATTGATTTAAGCACCCAGCCGCCGCGGGGCTTTATTTGGGATATGGATCTGCTCGGTCCGGGCATCCGTCGTTGTTTGTGCACCGATGTGGCCCCGCCGCGCTCGCCGCGGAACAACCGGCTGACCTTGATGGATGCGAGCCTGGACGCGCCCGAGGTGTGTTTATTGGATAACCAGCCGGTCCTGACCATCTCGCCCCGGTTCGAGCTGGAATGGATGACCGACGCTTTCGCCAGCCAGCTGGGCCTGGTGCAGTTGGTGGAAGCGTCGCGTACGGTACAGTTTGCCGATGGCGAGTCCCTGGTTTTGCTCGACACCGAATCGGCAGGCCGCGATCCGGTTTTATACCTGAACGACCCGGACGATAACGCCGTCGTCAAGCCGGTTTGCGCTTTTCAGGCGCTGGGCGGCAAGCAGCGTTTCGATTTCAGCCGCGCGGTCAGTCAAGCGATTTCGGCCGAATTCAACAATAAACCGGTCGTTTCCGTCAGTGTTCTGGAGAAATATACCTGGTATTTCATGCAAAACGCCGCCCCCAGCGATCCCGACCGGCATATCTGGGTGCCGGTGCATTTGCCGATAGTCTGGGGCTGGAGCATTCGTGTCCAGCAGCGGTTCGACGGGGTCTGGGATATTTTCCGCAAAAAACTGATCATGCCGACGCCGTCAACCGAGGCGCCGGCCTTGCCGCGCTGGCAAAGCAATTCGCTGCGCTGCCGGACGGCACGGGAAGGTTAAGGCGTATGCTGGACATCGCGATTATCGGCGCCGGGCTCTCGGGATTGTCCCTGGCGGACCGCCTGCTCGAACACGGCCGTCCTATCGCGGTGTTCGAGGCGCGCAGCCGTTACGGCGGCAGAATCCTGTCCCGATCGGTCACGGCAGGACCCGCGGCGTCATCGTTCGCGGTCGACCTCGGGCCAACCTGGGTATGGCCCGATCATCAACCGCGCATCGCGGCGTTGGCCAAACGTCTGGGATTGGCGTTTTTTCGCCAGTGGGACAGCGGCCATAGCCTGTATCAGATCGACGCCCAATCGGCCCCGACCCGGTATATCGACACCCAGACACACGATAGCGCGCGGCGCATCAGAGGCGGTTGCCATCAATTGATAGCCGGCTTATTGCAGCGCCTGCCGGCGTCGATCCTGCATCCGCAACACCGCCTGTTGCAATTGGCCGACCGGGGGAACCGCATCGATCTGGTCTTTGAAACCGGCAATGGCCAGGTCTCCTATCGGGCGAAACAGGTGATACTGGCGCTGCCGCCCCGCTTAGCGGCGGAAACGATTACCTTCGAACCGCCGCTGGCGCCGAAACTGATCCAGGCCATGCAGGACATCCCCACCTGGATGGCGGGACATGCCAAAGCCATGCTGGTGTATCCCGAAGCGTTCTGGCGCCGCCAGGGTTATTCCGGCAATGCCTTGCAGCCCTACCCGGGAGCGGTGCTGGCTGAAATTTACGATGCCTGTTCGGAACAGGACGAGTCGGCCGCCTTGTTCGGCTTTTTCGGCTTGCCGGCTTTTACCCGAGCCCTGTACCGCGACAAGCTTGAAGTCTTGATCGTGCGGCAGATGGTGCGACTGTTCGGTGCGGCCGCGGCGCATCCGCTTCAGGTTCTGGTTCAGGACTGGAGCGCGGAACCGTTTACCGCCGCCGAGCAGGATCTCGCGCCGCCGGCGGAACATCCTCGCTACGGACATCCCTGGCTGCAACTGGATCACTGGCGGGACAAGCTTTATTTCTGCGGGACCGAAACCGCCGAAGCCGAGGGAGGCTATCTGGAAGGCGCGCTGGCAGCGAGCGACCGGGTTTTTACCGCACTGACACTTTAAGACAAGGACATCCATGATGACGAACACACAGAAAAACGCCGCCTGTCTCGCCCGGTTCAGGCACTATATCGACGAGCAGAAAGCCGGGTTGAAAAAACACTACGAGCAATCGCTCGCCCGGGATCTTTCCCGGCAGCAATGGGACGGCTGTTTTCAGCGCAATGTGCTGGCTGTTCTGGAGCAGGCGTATGCCGACGCCCTGGCGCAATTGCAGACGCTGCCGTTCGATAACAGCGAGACGCCGGTCCATCAGGGATTATCGGATTTGACCCGGCAAGCGCTGGCGGCTTTCGACGGCTTCGTCGACGATTTTTTACAGTTTGTCGTCGATAAACACCGGACCTCCTGCGCCTTATCCAATTTTCCCGACGAACACAGACCGGACAAAGCTTACGTTATCGAGGTGAAACGGGGCATCGCCGGGCTCTGGCAGAACTTTGCCCTGAGCGCCAATGCTTATTTTCTGGAAACTCGGTAGCGCCGTGCGCATACCCCTCCGTGGTACAAGTGCGAATGAATTCGCACCTACAACAAGCGTAGGCAGGTTTTCAATCCCAGCATCGAAGCCATCCAGGCCGGGCTTCCGCTAAAGCGCCAACCCGGCCTGCCTATTAAACCTGTGCTCCGCGCCAATGTCGCAAATCCCACAGTGGCTGCCGTGATTGTCGCAGTGTCTGCACCCGGCTGGAGCAGGTTCTCTGTAAGGGCGGGCTATCTCATTGATATTCACCATAAAAATCGATTGTCGAAAGCTGGAGCGGAATTTGCTTGTACCGCATTAACGGCCATGCCGTCTTGTCCCGCAATCTTCAATACAGGTAATTTATGAGCAAAATCGGCATTTTTTTCGGAACCGATACCGGCAGCACCCGCCTGGTGGCTAAAAAGATTTTTAGCTTATTGGGTGAGGAACTGGCCGACAAACCCAAAAACATCAACCGTACCAGTCCGGCCGAGTTATTGCAGTACGACGCCCTGATACTCGGCACGCCGAGTTATGGCGTCGGCGATTTGCCGGGGCTGGCGGTCGGTTGCCAGGAACCCAATTGGCAGGAGTTTGTGCCTCATCTGGATGATGTCGACCTGTCCGGCAAACGCGTGGCCTTGTTCGGGCTGGGGAATCAGGAACGCTACGCCTCGCGCTTCGCCAGTTCCCTGATCCAGCTTTACCGGGTGTTTTACGGCTACGGCGCCGACATCATCGGTCCCTGGAGCACCGAGGGCTATCAGTTCGAGCATTCCGATTCGATCATCGATAACCAGTTTGTCGGTCTGGTGCTGGACCAGCGCACGCAGCCGTTCCTGACCGAGGAACGGATCAAGGCCTGGCTGGCGCAAATCACCCCGCAGTTGCTGCCGGCGCTGGCGGAGGCGAGCTAAATGCGGCAAACCGGGCCCGAGGCCGATCTGACCCCGTTGGCCGACTGCCGCTCATGCAAATATCGCGATACGCTGCTGGCGGCCGGCACTTGCAAGCCCGGCGATTGCTGCGTGGCGGCGGAAAGCGGCCGGCAAATCGACCGGTTTTTCCGTGCCAATCCGGCCTATGCCGCCGATTACAGTCAGGACCGCTTTTGGGAACGGCGCGCGATCGCCGCGCGTTATCTGCCGGTCCAGGATTTGCGGCCTTTGCTGACCGATCCTGACGAAGCGGTACGGCGCGTATTGGCCTACCGGGTGCCGCTGGAATGGTTGCCGGAATTGCGCAACGACACGGACAGGGAAGTCAGGATAACCGTGGCCGACCGATTGCCGGAGCAACAGCTGGAGCTGATGGCCGAGGACCAGGATTATCTGGTGCGCGTCTATGTCGCCAGGCGCTTGCCGGAAGGCCGCTTGTTCCGCCTGGCGGCCGACCCTGATAATGAGGTGCGGCGTACGGTGGCAGGGCGCCTCCCTTGCGTCAGCCTGGGGCTGATGGCCTATGACCCGGAAGTCGATATCCGCCGCATCGTCGCCCAGCGCATGGACGTTGACGATTTGGCGATGATGAGCAAGGACGATGACTGGATGGTGCGGTACGAAGTGGCGCTGCGGGCAAAGCCGGAACTGCTGCAACAAATGCTCGACGATAGCGAGGAGGACGTCCGCCTCGCCGCCCGGCAGCGCTGGGAGGCTTTATCAGCACTGCCGGGATAGCCGAAGAACCGCTTGAAAAGATGCGAGAGCGGGTAGGCTGGGTTGGAGCTTTGCGGAAACCCGGCATAAAGAGCTGCCAGGTTTCGGCTCAACAACGCCCCGTCACCGCATCGTACACGCAGGAATAATCCTCCCGTCCATGACCGGCCTGGGCGCGTCTGTACAATTGGAGCAGCACGTCGAGCATCGTGGTATCAAGGCCGCGGGCTTCGCGCTTGAACAGGTCGATGTCCTTGATCAGATGCTCGGTGGGAAAATTGGGATTGCGGTAGTCGTGCTCCTGCATTTTCGCCAGCTTTTTGTCGAAGGTCGGCGCATAAAGGGCGCTTTGGCGCAGGATTTCCATGAAACTGTCGACGTCGACGCCGTTTTCCTCGACGAATCCCAGGCTGGTGGAGAAGGCTACGGTCAGCGATGCGATCAGCTGATTCAGCGCCAGTTTCAGCGCGGAAGCCTGGCCCACGGAGCCTATCAAGCGCGGCTCCGGCCCCAGGCAGGTCAACATCGGCCTGACTTCGGCGTACGCGGCTTCGGGGCCACCCGCCATGATGATCAATTTGCCCGAGCGCGCTTCCGGGATGCTGCCGAGTACCGGCGCTTCCAGATAAACGCCGCCGGCATCGTTGACTTGGCCGGCCAGGCGCCGGTTCTCGCCGGGGCCAATGGTCGACATCTGTACCAGCGTCTTGCCCGACAATGCGACATCCCCCAGGGCGGTTTCGACGGCTTGGGCGTCGCTGAGCATGGTAAAAACGATATCGCTGCCGGTTACGGCATCGGCCGGGGTGTCGGCAATCGCCGCGCCCTGGCTTGAAAGCGTTTCCGCCTTGGCGCGGGTGCGGTTCCAGACCCGGATCGGATAGCCTTCATCCAGCAGTCGGCCGGCCATCGGATTTCCCATCAGCCCGGCGCCGAGCCAGGCAATTGCAGGTTTTGTCGTCGCCATGATTGTCTCCTTATGAATAATCCAAATACCGGAATATAACGTTTTTATCGGTTTTTATCATTAATAAGGACTTGCGCAAAAAATGTAAGGGAACCTTCGGACCGACATTCCGCAGCCAATTCAGCCACTACCGGAATAAAATGCGGCTCATACAGATCAAAGGGATTGCCTGTATCGTGCGGATGCATTGTAGGGGCGGACCTACGTGTCCGCCCTGTTTCGGGTGCACAACAAATTATCGGAGAACCGCTGGCCAAAGGTGAACCGTTGGGCAAGGGCGAACACACGTGTCTGTTCATTTTACGGTATCAGGGCAAACGCCGGATTTCGGCACTAACATGCAGTGCGAATACCCTATGGCCCACAAGTACCCATAGGGCATAAATGAACTCAAACCGGCAACCGTGCCACATCAGTTATCCGGCCGCATGGATAGAATCAGGCCGATTTTTACTCTATTAGTCATTCAGATGTATAACCTGGTGGTATAAAGTAGAAGATAAGCCGGGGTTGTCCACCGACATGAGATTGGCGCCGGTTGACCCAGGCAAACGTTCTGGCTTTAAACCCAACCTTTTACAGGCACAATCCGGCCCGTCCGCCGGTTAGGCCAAGTCCGGAATCTGGCCATGAAACGGGACATTTTAACCAGCATTACTATCTTTTCTGGAGTTTTCTATGTTTCACAGGCAATCGTTGTCGCTACTGATACTCTTCTTCAGCTTTTTCGCCTTGCCCCCGGTTGCGCCCGCCGCCGAGGATGCCACACAGGCCCGGCGGGTTATCGAGAACAGCTCGGAACAAATCAAACAGACATTAAAACAGCCGGCCTATCAAAAGGATTTCGACAAGTCGGTCCGGTTTGTCGACGGGATCGTGACCGAATTCGCCGACATGCCTAGAGTGGCGCTGCTGGTATTGGGTAAAAATATCCGCCAGGCCACGCCCGAACAAAGACAGCGCTTCATAGAGGAATTCAAGACCTTGCTGGTACGCACCTATACCCGGGCCTTTCTGGATTACAAGGATTGGAGCCTGACTTTCAAACCTTATGCCGATGACAGGGACGATGGCAGGACCATTGTAAAAACGGTGGTCCATCAGCCGGGGCAGCAGCCTGTTGAAGTCAGCTATCGCATGCTGTTGAACAAGCAAGGCGAGTGGAAGGTTTACGACATCATCATCGGCGGCGTCAGCCTGGTGACTAACTATCGCACCTCTTTTAACCAGGAGATTGCGCAAACGGGCTCGATTGACAGTGTCATACAAAAGCTGGTCGACAAAAACAGCAAGCCCGTCACCGACGATAAAGGCTGAGCCCACCTGAAAATACCCGCCGGAACGGGGCCGGGTCGGGCCTGTTGCCGTCACTCGGCGCGCAACGCTTCCAAAGGTTCCAGCCGGGCCGCCTTCATGGCCGGAGCCACGCCGGCGGCGATGCCGATCAGCAAGGACACCAGAAAGGCCGCCGCGATATAGCTCCAGGCCAGTTGCACCGGCAGCGCCGGCAGGGCCGCCGCGATCAGCCGCACGGTGGCGATGCCGGTCAGCACGCCGACCAGGCCGCCGGTCGCGCTCAGGGCCAGCGCCTCCGATAAAAACAGCTGAAAAATCGTGCGCCGTTCCGCGCCGATGGCGCGCAGCAGGCCGATTTCCGAGATCCGTTCCGATACAGCGATAGTCATGATGGTCAGGATGCCGACCGAACCGACCAGCAATGAAATACTGCCCAGCGCCGCCACGGCCAGGGTCAGGATGCTTAAAATCGAATCCATCTTTTCCAGCATCTGGTTCTGCGTGATGATCGTGAAATCTTCGCTGCCGTGCCGGGCGATCAGGTGCTTCCTGATGGCCTGTTCCAGGCGCGCGACCGGCGCATCGCTTTCATAGAGCAGATCGATCTCCATCAGGCTTTCGCGATTGAACATCTCCAGCGCCTTGGCGGCCGGGATGTAAAGCGTATCGTCCATGTCGAAGCCCAGCAGCTGGCCTTTGCTTTCCATGACGCCGATCACGCGATAGCGGTCGCTGCCGACGCGGATGCGCTGGCCCAGCGGGCTGGCCGTGCCGAACAGTTCCAGTGCCAGCGTATGGCCCAGGACGGCCAGGGCGCGCGGATTGGATTCCTCGCCGGCGGGCAGAAAACGGCCCGAGGCGACGTTGATCTTCCAGATCTCCGGCACGGCCGAGCCGACGCCCAGGACATTGGTGCGCCGCTGCCTGCCGCCGGCTTTGACTTCGGCGTTGCCCTGCACGGTCGGCATGGCGGCAATCACATGGTCCAGCCGGCCCAGGCTTTCGGCATCGGCTATCGATAAAGGCCGCACGGTGCTGATCGTGGAGCCCGAGATGCCGAAGGTCGTGGTTTTGCCGGGCACGACCGCGATCAGGTTGGTGCCGAACTGGGTAAACTCGGTCAGCACGAAGGCATGGATGCCGCGGCCGATGGAGGTCAGTATCACGACCGCGGCGATGCCGATGATGAGGCCTAGGGCGGTCAGGCCCGAACGCAGCTTGTGGCTGATGACGGTGCGGTAGGACAAGGCGATCAGGTCAGCGGCGCGCATGGCTACCTCTTCGCCAGGGCGGTCACGGGGTCGAGGCGCGCGGCTTTTCTGGCCGGCAGCACGCCGAACACCAGCCCCGTCAGCAAGGACACGGCCAGCGCCGCGAACAGCGCCCAGCCCGGTAGGATGAACGGGAAATCGGGATAGGCGGTCTGCAGCCCCCACAGCGCGACTTGCCCCAGCACGACGCCCACTACCGCGCCGGCCAGCGACAGCATCGCCGCTTCGGCCAGAAACAGCCCGTGCAGCTGACGCCGGGTTGCTCCCAAGGCTTTCAGCAGGCCGATTTCGGCGGTGCGCTGCGTCACGCTCACCAGCATGACATTCATGACCAGCACGCCGGCCACGGCCAGACTGATGCCGGCAATGCTGGTCACGGTCAAAGTCAGCGCGGTCAGGATCTTGTCGAAAGTGCTGACGACGCTGTCCTGGGTAATCAGCGTGATATCGTCCTCGCCTTCGTGGCGGGCCTTGATGATGTTGGTGATGTCATCCATGGCCTGAGGCATGACCTGTTTGGACTTGGCTTCCACCAGCACCCGAAACAGCGAGTAGGTGTCGAACAGCGCCTGCGCGGAGGCGACCGGGATGATGACGATTTCGTCGAAGTCGGTGCCGATGGACTGGCCTTTCGAGGACAATATCCCGATGACGCGGAACCGGCGGTCATTGATGCGCAGCCACTGCCCGAGCGCGGGCTTGCCGGGGAACAGCTGTTCGCGGATAGTCTGGCCGATCACGCAGACCGGCATGGCTTTATCGGGATCGGCTTCCGGCAGGAAGCGTCCCTGGGCCAGGGTCAGATGGCGGACGGACAGCAATTCATGCGTCGAGCCGAGGATATTGGTTTCGCGCTCCAGGCCTTCCGTTGAAACCGGCGCCGAACCGACCGCTACCGGGGCGATGGCGGCCACATAGTGGCTCCTGAGCAGGGCATAGGCATCGCCCAGGGTCAGATCCCGGGGCGTTTCGCCGAACAGCGGCGGCGCGCCGCCGACCGTTTCGGTACGCCCGGGCAGGATGATGATCAGATGCGTGCCCAGCGCTTCAAACTCCCGCACGATAAACAGGCGGGCGCTTTCGCCCAGGGCCGTCAGCACGGTCACGGAAGCCACGCCGATGCTCATGGCCAGGATAATCAGCGCGGCGCGCAGGCGCTGGGTCCTGATCGCGCCGAAAGCTTGGGTTAAGGTATCTTTGAAAAACATGGGCCGGCTCCGGAGGCGGCCGTTCATGCGCAAACAGGAACGGCCAATCGGAAGCTAGCCTAACCGAACCGCGATCGATTAAAAAGCGATTTTGCCGTAAACGCCGGCGTAACGTTTAAGGCCACGGCCGGCAAGCGCTAGACGCATTACCTGCCGCCCTGTTCCATCACCAATGCCGGACCTTGCTTGGCCGCGTAACTCTGCTTGATGGCCTGGGCCAGCTGGTGCACGGCCATGGCGTAGTTGTTGCTGTTGTTATAACGCTTGATCACCTTGAAATTGGGGTAAACCTGCCAGTGCTCATTGCCCTGGTAAGTGCTCAGGGCAATCGTCGATTTGGCATTGCCGCCCTTGGCCTGCCTGGCAACCGGCCTGCTGCGCTGCCAGCCGCTGTGCGAGAAATAATTCGCGACGCTGCCGATCGCATCTTTCTGGTTCCATAGATCGCGCACCCCGTCGTGGTCGAAATCGACGGCCAGGCTGCGGAAGCTGCTGGGCATGAATTGCCCGAGCCCCATGGCGCCGGCCCAGGAGCCGACCGGCTCAAGCGGATCGAAGCCTTCCTCGCGCGTCATGAGCAGGAAATTCTCCAGTTCCGAGGTGAAGAATTTGGTGCGTCTTGGAGTATCGAAAGCCAATGTCGCCAGGGCATTGAAGGTGCCGGTCTTGCCGACGTTGCGGCCGAAATAGGTCTCGACGCCGATGATCGCGACAATATATTCGGGATCGACGCCATAGGTGGCGCTGGCTTTCTGGATGATATCGGCGTTATCGATCCAGAATTGCACGCCGTGGCTGATATGCTGATCGGTCAGAAACTTGCTGCGATAGCGCGTCCAGACGCCCGGTTTGGCCGGACCGTGGCCTCGCGGCGCGGTTTCGAGCCGGATAACGGAATCCAGGCGCGTGGCCTGCGAGAACAGGCCGTTCAGATAGGTTTCCGAGAAGCCGTGCTTTTGCACCATGTGCCGGATAAAGTCATGCACAGGCTGCGAGTAGGCGTAAATGCCGGTCAGTGTGCGGGCCGAGTAGGCCGGGGCGGGCACGGAGACAGGCTGGCTGAATGATTGAGCCGGCGGCAGCGAGACCGCGGCTTTGACGACCGGTTTCGGCGCGGATGGAACTTTGTTTTGCGGCATCACGGCGGCCAGCGTATCGGAGCGGCGGTTCTCCGTATCCGTGGCGCAGCCGGCAAGCAACAGGGTTAAAGCTAATTGAAACACCCGTTTATAAGTTATATTTGTTACCAACATATTTTTTATCTTCTTATTAATTAGTGGCCCCCCAAAAAGAGCACCAGGACATCCGGGCGGCATACGGATAACCGTTCCGCGCGGGCGGCGAGATTTCTTATTATTGTTGGCTTCTATTATTGGTTATTTCATCGGTATTGTTAAGCCCGCGCTGCAAAAAAACACCCGGTCGCAATGCTGCCCGATTAATTGCGAGGCCTTGCCGGACAGGTCTACAAAGCGTCTGGCCAGCGGATTGTCGGGAATGATACCTAGCCCGACTTCATTGTGAACCAGGACCATATCGCAGGGAATTTGCAGCACTGCCTGCAGCTCGTCCAGGATGGCGGTTTCGGAATGGCCGTGGTACAGCATGTTGTTGAGCCACATCGATACGCACTCGACCAGCACGGGCCGGCGGCAGTCCTTCAGCGCCTCGAACAGCCTGACGGGCTCTTCCAGCGTATCGAAAAAATCCTGGCGGCGCTGCTTGTGGACGGCGATGCGCGCCTGCATCTCGTCGTCGAAAAACTCGGTCGTGGCCAGATAGTAGGGCTTGAGGTCCCCGGCCTGCTCCAGTATGTAGGTTTCGGCCAGCCGGGACTTGCCGCTTTTGATGCCGCCAATGAACAGCGTTTTCATGTCAGCAGGGCTCCTGCGATCAGGAGGGTCAGCACGATAAGATTAATGCCCGTTTTCATGTTCAATGCTTGTTCCAATGTCGTTTGATTGATCGGATGGATTGACCAGCCCAGTACCGGCTTGTGCTTGATGCGGCCGTGGTAGCGGGCGTCGCCGCCCAGCGCCACGCCCAATGCGCCGGCCATGGCCGCGATCGGGAAGCCGGCGTTGGGGCTTTCGAGCTTGCCGCCGTCGCGCAGGCAGCATTGCCAGGCCCGCCGTCTGTCGTCGGCCAGCGCAATGATCAGCAGCGCCGTCAGCCGGGCCGGCAGGTAATTGGCGATATCGTCCAGCCGGGCCGCGACCTTGCCGAAATAAAAATAGCGTCCGGTCTTGTAGCCGATCATCGAGTCCATCGTATTGACGGCTTTATAGACGGCGATGCCCGGCAGCCCGAACAGGACCAGATAAAACAGCGGCGCGATGACGCCGTCGCTGAGGTTTTCGGCCCAGGTTTCCAGCGCGCCCTTGTAGACCTCCGTTTCGGTCATGGCCCCGGTGTCGCGGCTGACCAGATAGCTCAACGCCTGCCTGGGATTTTCGGCCGTCAGCAGGCCGGCGACGCTGGCGTGCAGCATGTGCATGGCCAGGCCGGTCGAGGCCGCCATGGCTAGAACGGGCAAGGAGAGCCAGGCCGGCAGCAGGCCGGCCAGATAAACCAGTGCGGCGGCTATCGACAGCGTCAGCGCCAGCAGGCCGGTCACGAGTAGCGCGCCGGTCAGGATGCGGCCTTGGTAAAAACGCCGTTCGAAGGCCGAGATAAAGTCGCCCATCCACATCACGGGATGCTTGCCGGGCAGCTCGCCGATCGTCAAATCGATCAGATAGGCCAGTAATGCCAGTTCAAAATACATCGGCCAGACCTGCATAAACGTAGGGTACGCATCGCGTACCTTTTTCAAAGCGGTTTTCTGAATCAAGTTTCCAGGTGGTACGCACTGCGTACCCTACACAACGGATTTTTATATCCATATCAATCCTGCAGCGCCTCCAGAATCGCCGCGATATCCAGCTGCTGCGCGACCATGTCGGCAAAGCCCTGGATTTCGGCCTCGCGGTAGGCCGTATAGTCATAGCCCTGATAGGCCGGATTGATGGCTTTGAAATAAGCGGTGCGAAAGTCGTCATTGTCGAAAATGCCGTGCACATGCGTGCCGGCGACGTGCTCGTGCCGATGCGCCAAAGGATACTTGGCCATGCGGCCGCAATGGATTTCATAGCCTGTGACGGCCGGGCAGGAAAACAGCTCGTACTGCCCGCGCTTGAGGATTTTCGGGATTTTATAGACTACCGTATCGTCGAACAATCCCAGCCCCGTTTCGCTGCCGGCGGTGTCATGCTCGAGCGCATCGGGGTCGTGCAATTTGGTGCAGAACATCTGATAGCCGCCGCAGATGCCGAACACCGGTTTTTCTAGCTGCCGGATCTCGTCGAACAGGCCCAGCGCTTTCAGCCATTGCAGATCGCGGATCACGGTCTTGCTGCCCGGCAGCAGCACCATGTCGAACTGGCCCAGCGGCCGGTAGGCGTCGATCAGTTCTACCTGCACCTCGGCATCGGCCATCAGCGCATCGAGGTCGTTGTAATTGGCCAGGCCCGGGTAGGCGATCACGGCGGCGCGGATTTTGACATCGTTCAGGCGCTGCCGGTAATTCTTCAGCGACTGCGAGTCTTCCATGTCGATATTCAAGGGCTGAAAGGGGAGCACGCCCAGCACGGGCACGCCGAAGCGCTCGCGGATGATCTTCTCGCCCTCGTCGAAAAAGCGCCGGTCGCCGCGGAATTTGTTGATCACGATGCCGATCAGGTTGGCGCGCATGACCGGGTCCATCAACTCCAGGGTGCCGTAAATCGATGCGAAGACGCCGCCGCGCTCGATGTCCGCGACCAGGATGTTTTTGGTATGGAAGGTTTTGGCGATGAAGGTGTTCGACAGGTCCTTGTGCAGCAGATTCAGCTCCACGGGCGAGCCCGCGCCTTCGGCGACGATCAGGTCATAGGACTGCTGCAGGGTCGAGAAGGCCTGCCGGACCTGCTGTTTCAGAGTGCCGATCTCGTCGTAATAGGCGGCGATCGACTCGTTTTTGTAAACCTGGCCGTTGACGACGACCTGCACGCAGCCGTTGCCGTGCGACTTGAGCAGCACCGGATTGAACAGCACGCTGGGCTCGACGCGCGCGGCCTCGGCCTGCAGGCACTGGGCGCGCGAAATCTCGCCGCCTTCCTGCGTGACGGCCGAATTGTTCGAGACGTTCTGCGCCTTGAACGGCGCGACGCGCAGGCCGCGGTCGGCAAAGATGCGGCACAGGGCCGTGACCAGCGTGGTCTTGCCGGCATCCGAACTGGTGCCGAAAACTGCTAAGGGTTTCATTTCAATCATCGCCTAATGTTGTATTAACCACGAAGACCACGAAGGACACGAAGAAAAATATAAACTTCGTGTTCTCTGTGTTCTTCGTGGTTAATATTAAAGTTCAGAGGTTATCGTATTCAGGCATCGCGCCAGCTCGGCAATCGCCTGTTCGTCCTTGACGGCAAAGCGCACATGATAGCGGGTCAGCCCGGTAAAATTATCGCAGACGCGGATCAGGATGCGCGACGGCGCGAGTTTCTCCTGCAATTGATAGCCGTCCATGCCGGCCAGTTCCGCCAGCAGGAAATTGGCCTGTCCGTCATAAATGCGCCGGAACAGGCCGCAGTCCGACAGGGCTCGATGCAACTGCCCGCGCAGTTCGCTTGTCTGCCGGCGGGTCTGTCCGATAAAAGCCGTATTTGCCAGCGCCTGCTGCATGTAAGCCATGTCGAGGCTGGACAGTTTCCAGGCCGGCTCCAGGCGTTTCAGCGCTTCGATCGCCGGACTGGCCGCCATGACAAAGCCGATGCGGATGCCGGCGCAGCCGTAAAATTTGCTCAGCGATTTGATCAGGTACAGTTTGTCGTAGTGTCCGATATGGCCGGCGACCGATTTATTTTCACAAAGCTTCCGCTCCTCAGCAATCGCTCCCGGCATTGCCCCTTGTGCCCCAGAGGGTATACCTCCTGCATTCATGCAGTCATGCTCACGCCCCTTGCCTACGTCCTGTAGGCAAAAGTCCAGAAACGACTCGTCGATGATGATCGTGCAGTCGGCGGCCCGCCATTTGTCCAGCCAGTCCTTCAGGTCGTAAAGCCGGCCGTCCGGCGTCGATGGATTGACGAAAATGACCGTGCTGCCTCGCGGGACATCGGCCGCCGGATCGACAAACCGGTCGATGGTATGCAGCCGGCAGCCGAGCTCGCCGGCGATATGCGCATATTCGCCATAGAGCGGCGCGTACAAGACCAGATCGTCGGGCTGCAGAAAGCGCAGCAGGGCAAAAATGGCCGCGCTGGCGCCGTTGAAGACTTCGATATCGGCGCCGGGCGGGCCGGGGTAGCGTTCCTGCAGCGCCTGTTTCAACAAGCCGTAATGCGGATCGGCATAAGGGCCGAGCTGCACCTGCTGCAGACAGTCCAGCGTTGCCGCCTGCCGCGGGTTGATATTGGCCGAGAAATCCAGCACCTGCCGGGGCAGGCAGCCCAGGTTTTGAGCGAACCGGTAGATATTGCCGCCGTGCTTCATGAATAAACTGATGTCATGCAAGGGTTAAATATTTTTACCATGAAGCGTAGGGTACGCATCGCGTACCATTTTTGATGACCTAACACCCCAAAAGGTACGAGACTGTGAAAGTATTCAATTTAAAGGGTTTAACCACGAAGGACACGAAGAGCACGAAGTTTTAAGTTTTTGATTAACTTAATTTTTTCTTCGTGTCCTTCGTGATCTTCGTGGTGAATAAGGCTTTTTATGACGTTTTTCACTAATTCTTTCACAGCCTCGTACGCGATGCGTACCCTACAAACTTCATTTACAAGTTGATGTAATCCACGTAAGTGAAATCGACGCTGTGCCGCAGCTTATGCACGGAGCCGGCGTCGATGCGCAATTGGAACGAATTGGCCAAGGGCATGTTCAGGGCGCGCGCCAGCAGGGCGCGGATCACGCCCGCATGGGTGATGACCAGCACCTGCTCAGCCTTGACCGTCGCCAGATCCTGCCAGAAGCCGCCCGCGCGCAGGTACAGATCCTCGAAATTCTCGCCGTTCGGCGGCGCGGCCTTGACGAAATCATTGGTCCAGTTTTGCACGGCATCGGCATCGATATCGTCGAAGCGTCGCCCTTCCCAATCGCCGAAATGCAGCTCCTTCAGGCGCTCATCGGTGGTCACGGCTTCCGAAAAGGTTTTGGCCAGCTCCAGGCAGCGCGTCAGCGGGCTGCTAAACACCTTGCAGCCGGCATCGAACTCGGGCAGTTTGTCATGCAGATCCTGGGCCTCGTCGGCAAAACTGTCGGCCAGACCGATGTCGCTGTGGCCGTAGCAAAGCCCCGGTTCCGCGGCCGTGTTGGTATGGCGAATCAGATAAATGTCCATAAAATACTCACACTCAAATAAAAAACGGTTTCGGCGATCTGCTGGCTGGCGCCGAGGCAATCGCCGGTATAGCCGCCGATACGGCGGTAAAAATAACGCCCCAACAGCCAGTCGGCAGCCAGCACGGGCAGGATCGCCAGCCAGCAGAAGGCCGGCAGCAGCAGCAAAGGCACTAAAGCCAGGCTTGCCGCAAACAGCAGACCGGCGATGCCGGGCCTGAAAACGGCGGCGCCGGCCTTGCTGTGGTCGATGCGCGCATAAGCGTAACGGCGCATGATCAGCAAGGGCGGCAGCCGGCTGAAGCTGTGCCCTGCAAGCAACAACAACGGCACGGCGGCCGCCGGCAGCGCGCCGAGCACGCTGATCTTCAGCGCCAGCAGCAGCACCAGGCCGAGTACGCCATAGCTGCCTGTCCTCGGGTCCTTCATGATCTCCAGTATGCGCGGCTTGTCGAAGCCGCCGCCGAAGCCGTCGCAGACATCGGCGAAGCCGTCTTCATGGAAGGCGCCGGTAACAAGAATGCCTGCAACAAGCGCCATGATGACGGCTGTCTGCTGCGGCCACAGCCCATCGGCCAGATAAAAACTCGCTGCCGACAGCCCGCCGACCAGCCAGCCGACCAGCGGCAGGTAAACCGCGGCTTCGGGCAGCTGCCTGTAATCCAGCTTTTGGGGCACGGGCAGGCGCGTGTAGAAACCGAGGGCCAGCAGGAAAAGTCTTGGATGGGGCATGACTGTCTTTCAGATTGTCCAGTCTTCGGTACTTAAATCTGCAAAAACAGTTTGGATATCGGTAAAAATTTTGTCGGCGCTGACCAGCATGCAATTTTCCGTGATTGCGGTCGAGATCATCATCAAGTCTATATTGTGTTTTTTAAGATTCTCTTGATTGAGGTTACGCAAATCCTTGATGGATTTTTTTAACAAACCGAAAAGCTCGGCTCCTTGGGGAGTCAAGGGTAAACAGCAAAAATCTTTTTGCATTTGAATGATTTTTTGCCGAATACGGAGTTTTTTACTTTCCGGCGCATTGGCGAAACCGTATTCAAATTCATAGAGCGACAGTACCGAAAAACAGACTTTGTCGGCATCAGTGAGCATTGATAGGCGCTGCAGAATTTTAGGGTGCGCTAAAGCCGACGCATTATAAAGGTCTGACAGCGTGTTGGAGTCGAGTAAATAATTCATTCGGATTTAAAGGCAAAATCTTGCTTGAATTCTTTCATATCCTGCTTGAATTGCTCGGTATGCTCTTCCAGATCAATAGGATTTTCGGCAATGCGCTCGGCAAGCTGCGCCCATTTTGACGGTTTTTGCCGTGCTTCCAGCGCGCGACGGATGGCGTCATAGATGAATTGATCAGGATTCGGTAAATGGTTGATCTGCTCCACCATTTCATGGGGTAAATTGATAATGTGCTGCATGGTTTTATACTCCGGTTACGCAATTGTATAGTCAATGGTCAATAGGATGCGAAACTCAGGAAGGAATTCACTGCCAGATTAACCGATTGATGGAACTTATTAAAGTTTCAGTTGCATGCTGAGGATTTTTAATGATCAACCCCGGCCTCATCGAACGATGCCATCTCATTCAGCATCAGCACGGCCGACTGCAGCAGCGGATAGGCCAGGGCGATGCCGGAGCCTTCGCCGAGCCGCAGGTCCAGATTGATAAGCGCACGTGCATTGAAGTGCTCAAGCAGCGCCTGATGCCCCTGTTCGCGCGAGACATGGCTGAACACGCAATAATCGAGCACCTGCGGATGCAGCCGGCTGGCCACGAGCAGGGCGCTGCCGGCGATGAAGCCGTCGACCGGGATCAGCATGCCCAGCTCGGCCGCCTTCAGATAGGCGCCGGTCATCATGGCGATCTCGAAGCCGCCGAACGTCGTCAGGGCCGCCAGGGGTTCGGTAATGGCCGGGTGCCGCTCCAGCGCCTGCCGCAATACCGCGACCTTGTTGCTCAGTTGTTCGTCGTTCAGGCCGGTGCCGCGGCCTACGCATTGTTCCAGCGGCAGTCCCGTCAGCACATGCATGAGCAGGGCGGCGGACGAGGTGTTGCCGATGCCCATTTCGCCGAAGCCGATGCAGTTGCAGCCCAGCTTGTGCTGGCTTGAGACAATTTCCGCGCCCGTTTGCAGGGCTTCCAGGCATTGCCGGTCGGTCATGGCCGGTTCCGTCAGGAAGTTGCGCGTGCCCTTGGCTATCTTGGCGCCGATCAGCGCCGGATGGCTGTCCAGATCGGCATTGACGCCGGCATCGACGACCAGCAGTTCCATGCCGTGCTGGCGCGCGAACACGCTGACCGCCGCGCCGCCGGCCAGAAAATTGGCGACCATTTGCGCGGTCACGGCCTGCGGATAGGCGCTGACGCCGGCTTCGGCCACGCCGTGATCGCCCGCGAAAACGATGAGGCAGGGCTTGTTCAGGCGGGGCGTCAGGGTGTTCTGGATCAGGCCGATCCGCAGCGCCAGTGTTTCGAGCAGGCCCAGCGCCCCCAAAGGCTTGGTCTTCTGGTCGATTTTTTGCTGCAGGGCGGGGCGAAGCGTTGACGAGAGCGGGGCGATGGAGAAATTCAGCGGCACGGTGTATCCCAGGTATTTTCAAATAATAAAGTGTCCAGATCCTTGCGCTCGGCCCATTGCGCCTGTTCCAGCATCGGCTTGTCGTAGAATTCGGCGACATGGCCCAGGCACAGGATCGCTACGGGCTGGCTGTCTTCGGGCATCTTCAGCAGGGCTTTGACGTGTTCGGGCTCGAACAGGGACACCCAGCCCATCCCCAGGCCTTCCGCCCTGGCCGCCAGCCACAGGTTTTGTATCGCGCAGGCCAGGGAGGCCAGATCCATGTCCGGCAGCGTGCGCCGGCCGAAAATGTAGTGCTCGCGCCGTTCGCACAAGGCGGCCACCAGCACGACCGCGCATTCGCGTATGCCTTCCACCTTCAGCTTCATGAACTCGTCCTCGCGCTCGCCCAAAGCCCGGGCCGTATTGATGCGCTCCTGCTCGACCAGCGCATGCAGTGCATTGCGCAGACCGGGATCGCTGATGCGCACGAACCGCCACGGCTGCATGAAGCCGACGCTGGGTGCGTGATGCGCGGCCTGCAGCAGGCGCTTCAGGACTTCGGGATCAACCGGGTCGGGCAGGAAGTGGCGCATATCGCGGCGTTCGTAAATGGCGCGGTAGACGGCGGCGATTTCGTCGTCGGCGTAACGGTGTCGGGTCATGGTACTGATCAATATTAAACGGCCCGGTGGGGGCGACTTCAGTCGCCTATTATCGCCCAGAATGCAAGGATGAGTCTAAATAAGTCATAGATAGCCAACGTAGGGTATGCATTGCATACCCTACGCTACGATGTTAGAAAAGATAAGGATGGGTCGCTTCGAAACCGTGCACTTTGGCTTTCGGATTGAAAGCCGGCGGCTGCCAGTCTCCGCTTTCCTGGCCGGCCAGGAAGCCGGCCAGCCATAAGGCCTGGTTGCGGATCGGCAGAATAAACGCGTATAGCTTGCCGTTCGGCAGTTCGGCGACATCGCCGAGCGCGTAGATATGTTCGTCCGAGGTCTGCAGCCGCTGATTGACCTTGATGCCTCGGCCCGTTTCCAGGCCCGCCTGTTCGGCCAGCTCCGTGCGCGGCTTGAAGCCGGTGGCCACGATCACGGCATCAAAAGCGGCCGAGACGTCGGTATTGACGCTGACTTTATCGCCTTCCCGCGAAAAGCCCTGCACCGCCTGGTGCAACAAGACTTTCACGCCCGAGCCTTTGAGCACGTTCAGCAGGGATACCGAGTCCTCCGTGACCAGCTGGCGCTCCATGAGCCGGCCCGAGGCATGATACAGCGTTACCGGGTCGCCCGAAACGGCCAGGTCGGAGGCCACCTCGCAGCCGATCAGGCCGCCGCCGATGATGGCCCAGGCAGGCCGCCGGTTCCGGTCCAGAAAGCCTTGCCGGAACCGGCGCAGCTTTTTCAGATCGACCAGATTGTTCAAGCGGAAAAACAGCTCATCATAAGGCCTGAACGGCGGCGGGATGAAAGCGGAGGAACCCTGCGCCAGTATCAGCTTGTCGTACGACAGCAGGGTCTGTTGATCGGGGCCGTTGACGGCGACGGTCCGCTCGGCCGGATTGATGGCCGTGACTTCGGCGGCGCTGATGATGTCGATACTCTGCGCGCGCAGCTTGTCGAAGGGTTTCAGGATGATGGACTGTTCGATAGTGTCGGTGCTGAAGCCCCGCGACAGCAGCGGCCGCGAATAATAGCCGTCATTCTCGCGCGTGATCAGCGTAAGCCGCGCATCGGGACACAATGCGCGGTATTTTTCCGCGAAGCTGACGCCGCCCACGCCGGAGCCGATGATAACAATATGCATACGGTTCTCTTTAAGGTACGGGATTATTCCATCAACTCATAAGCGCTTTTCTCGGCGCCGCATTCAGGACAGCGCCAGTCGTCGGGTATGTCCTCAAAGCGCGTCCCCGGTTCTATGCCTGTATCGAAATCGCCTTCCGCTTCATCATAGATATGACCGCAAACGCTGCACCGGTATTTTTTAAAGTCGGACATAAACGCTCCTCTCGTGCTGGTTAAAAAACAATTATTTCTGACTGTAACAGATCTTTTTTAGTTTTAACTAGTCTTTTTTAAACGGCAGATAGGTCGCCGCATCCTGCTTATAAAGCGCCACGGCTTGTCGTTCTTCATGCAGAAAATGTTCCACGGCCCTGGCAAATTCGGCATCCTTGAGCCAATGCGCCGAACAGGTCGTGACCGGCTCGAATCCCCGAGCGATTTTATGTTCGCCCTGGGCGCCGGAGTCGAAGCGCTTCAGGCCGTGCGCGATGCAATATTCCAGCCCCTGATAGTAACAGGCTTCGAAATGCAGGTTGTTGTATTCTTCATAGCAGCCCCAATAGCGGCCGTAGAGCGTATCGGCGCCGATCACGCTCAATGCCGCGCCGACGTATTGATCGTCCTTGACCGCCAGCACCAGCAGCAACTTTTCGCCCATCGTCGCCGCCAGCTGCTCGAAAAAGGCCAGGTTCAGGTAGGGTGACATGCCGTTTTTCAGATAGGTCATCGTGTAGAACTGAAAGAACGCCTGCCACTGCGCCGGACTGACTTCACGGCCGCTGAGCCGGCGCAGCTCGATGCCTTGTTCGCAGACCCGCCGGCGCTCGCGTTTGATCATCTTGCGCTTGCTTGAACTGAAGGTTTGCAGGAAGTCATCGAAATCGCGGTAGCCCCGGTTGAGCCAGTGAAACTGCACGCTTTCGCGCAGGCTCAATCCCTGGTCGCGCAGCCATTGCGCCTGCTCTGGCTCGGGAAACAGGCAATGCCAGGAGGAGATGCCGTTCTGTTCGGATAACTGCTTGATGAAGGCAACCAGCAGGCGCGTGACTTCCTGCGCGTCGGCCGATTCATCGACCATCATGCGCGGCCCCTGGCAGGGCGTGAACGGAATCGCGGTCAGCCATTTCGGGTAATAATTCAGGCCGCACTGCTGATGGGCGTGCGCCCACTGCTGGTCGAACACATATTCGCCGCGCGAGTGCGTCTTCAGGTACAGCGGCATGCAGGCCCGCGGCACATCATTCCGCAGCATCAGCAAATGATGCGGCGACCAGCCGGTTTCGGCCGCCGCGCAGCCGCTCTGCTCCAGTGCCAGCAAGAATTCGTGGCGCAGAAATGGATAGCCGTCCCCGGCCAGCCGGTTCCAGGTTCCGGCATCGACTTGCGCCATGCTGGTGATCGGTTTTACGTCCATTTTTAGCGATGAATCAGATGAATTAGTAGCAGGGTATCATTAAACAGCGGATTAAATTCTACAACTATCGGCTGAGTTTTATTGCTCCGGGTTCCATGAAGCGTCCAAAAAACTTATCATTGGCAGGTGAACAAATCCTTTGAATGGCCATGACCAACAGACCCTTTTCCCAAGCTTGCGAGAACAATAAAGACCCCATTCTTCGGGTGATCCGCCCTGTTTTCAGCCGGCCGCTTACGGTCTGGGAAATCGGCAGCGGCACGGGGCAGCACGCCTGCTATTTTGCCGGGCAGCTGCCGCATGTCAACTGGCAGCCGACCGACCGGCAGGAGAATATCGCCGGCATCGAGCTGTGGCGGCAGGCGGCAGGGCTGGCGAATCTGAGGCCGCCGCTGATCCTCGACGTGACCGATGCCGCATGGCCGTGCACTCGTATCGAGGCGCTGTTCACGGCCAATACGCTGCACATCATGAGCTGGCGGCAGGTTCAGGTTTTCTTTGACCGCCTGGGCCAATACCTGGCCCCGGACGCGCCGGTATGCATTTACGGGCCTTTCAACTATCAAGGCCGTTATACCAGCGACAGCAACGCCCGGTTCGACCAGTGGCTGAAGAGCAGGGACCCGCTCAGCGGCATCCGGGATTTCGAAGCGGTCAAGGCTTTGGCGGCCTCGATCGGGTTGCAGCTGGTGGACGATGTCGCGATGCCGGCCAACAACCGTCTGCTGGTGCTGAGTAGGCAGGCGGATTCCGGCTGAAGGCTCAAGCCGTCGCCAGCCGGTAGCATTCGTCGGCATGGTCGATCAGCGCGCCGACGACCTGCGCATCGAGCCGGCCTTGCGCGACGAGTGCCTGCAAATGCCCGATAATTTCATCCTTCGCCAGCCGGCCGCGGTACGAGCGGTGCTGTGCGAACGCCTGAAAAATATCGGCAACGCTGATGATGCGCGCTTCCAGATGGATCTCTTTGGGCGCGCGCTTGAACGGATAGCCCAGGCCGAGCAGATTTTCATGGTGATAGCCGGCCCAGACCGGTATCGGCGTGTGGCCGAATACGCGCCGCAGAATCCGATAAGTGTCATAGCTGTGCCGGCGGATGCAGGCGTATTCCCGATCGGTCAGCGGCCCCGGCTTTTCGATAATGGCCTCGTCGACGCGCAGCTTGCCGATGTCGTGCAGCAGGCCCGCGATTTCGATCAGGTCCAGCACCGGTCCCGTCCTGCCCAGCTGTTCGGCCAGGTAGCGCGCGATCTTGGCGACGCGCTCGGAGTGTTCCTCGGTGTAGTGGCTTTTGGCGTCGACGATGCGCGAGAACAGCAGCGCCAGTGCGCGCAGTTCATCCATATTCAGCGTAATCTGAGTCTGATGACTCTTGAACTCAGCCAGTTCCTCGTCCAGATACTCCGGGTCCATGGACAGCCAGAAGGCTTCCTCGTCGGCGGCATGGGCGAAGGCTTCGACCAGTTCGGGCGCGAACATGCGGCCGGCCTGCTTTCTGGCATAATCGACGATGGCCGGGTATTCCAGCAGAATCTGTTCGCTGCCGATATAAGGCAGTTGCAGCGTGTCGGCGCGGTCGGCAAGATAGATCAGGTTCGAGCGCAAGCGCGTGGTTTCATTCAAAGGCAAGCTCTGCAATTTCTCCCAGCGCGTGTGATGGTAGCGGACGTCGATGGCCAGATGGGCCAGCGGCGCGCAGGCTCGTAAGTAGGCGTCGGCGCGGATACAATGCGCCTCCGCGCCGTCCCACTCCAGGGTTTCGGATATAAGGCGGTGCTCCTGCACCCGGGAGACGCCGCAGTCGTGCAGCATGCCGGCGTGCATCAGCGTCAGGCAGTCGGCCTTGCTCCAGCCCAGTTCCCGGGCCACGTTCTTGGCCATGATCGCGACGCGCTTGCCGTGCTTGACTTCGTCGATGCCGACCAGATCCAGTGAACTGCTCAAGGCCGTCACTGTGCTGTGTAGGTCAATTTTCAGTTGTTCCATGTTGATACCCGTTCTGGTTCGGTGCGTTAAACGATTTTTTGACACCTGAAAGCCCGAATCATTCACAGGCAATTTTCAGGCCGGAGCAGGTCAATTGACCTGCAGCACCAGCAGGCTTCCCGCGATCATGACCAGGCTCGCCGCCAGTCTGCGCAGCAGATCCGGCTCGTTGAAGATCCGGTAGCCGAGGAAGACCTGCAGCAGCATGCCGAGCTGAAACAAGGCCAGCGTATAGGCAATCAGCATTTGCGACATCAGCACCAGCGTCAGGTATTGCATGACGAATACTGTCAGGCCGACGGCCGTGATCGGCAGGACATGCGGCTGCGAATTCCTGATGTTGTCCGCCAGCCGTTCCGTGGTCAGGAACCTGTTGGCCAAAAGGATCAGCGGCAATCCGAACAATGACCAGAAGATCAGCGTCTCCAGCGGGCCGGAATGCTCGAGCGAGCCTTTCAGAAAAATCGTGCCGATCGAAAACAGCAAAATGGACAGGAACCGGGCCTGCACGCCGCGATCGCGCCATAGCCGGGCGAACCGGTCCTGCGCCGTGCCGGCCGACGGCGGCAGCAGCAGGAAGCTGCCGGCGACGATAATCAGGATGCCGGCAAAGCCTTGCGCGGTCGGCACCTCGCCCAGAAAAACGAGCGCCAGCAGCATGGATATGATGACTTTGTAGGCATTGAGCGGACCGAACACCGACAGGTCGGTTTTGGACAGGGACATCACCAGAAACATCCAGCCGCCGACATCGAACAGGGACGCCAGCAGCACATTGATCCAGAACGACGGAGTCAGATGGGAAAATGCGGCGCTGAAAAGGAATGGCAGAGAGAGAAGCGCCAGCACGGCATAGGTGGTGGCGACGATGTAAAAGGGATGCAGGCCGTGATGCGACAGCTGTTTCTGAAAGACGTTGGACACCGACGACAGCACCAGCCGGCCGAAAACGAAAAAAATTTCCAAAAGCGGTTTTCCTTATGCATGAATCTTGAATGACGCAGGGGGGGCGCATTCTAATAGGCATTGGCGCGAAATGGAAGTGATTGGATTGCGCTTCGACAGGATTGAGCTGACCCAGAGCAAGCGATACAGTGAAGCGCATCGCCCGCGGGAGAGTGATATGATCGACATCAAGAAACGGGTGGCGGACAAACAGGGGCGCATCCGCCGCAGCCTGAAGGACTGGCCGCTGAAAATGACGCATAATGCCCCCCGAACCACTGTTTAGGAGCATAAACCATGCATTGTCCACTGTGCCGGCACGACTGCAGCGTTTTTTATCATCAGGATGCGCGCCGCGCCTATCACCAATGCAACCGCTGCCGGCTGGTTTTCGTGCCGCCGCAGTATCGCCTGTCGCCGGAGGCGGAGAAGGCGTACTACGATCTGCACAGGAACGATCCGCGCGACGCCGGCTACCGCCGCTTCCTGTCGCGGCTCTTCATCCCGATGTGCGAGCGGGTGCCGGCGCCGGCGACAGGTCTGGACTTCGGCAGCGGTCCGGGGCCGACGCTGTCGCTGATGTTTAGCGAGGCGGGCTACGACATGGCCATCTACGATCCCTACTATGCCGCCGACACAGCGGTACTGCGCCGGCGCTACGATTTCATTACCGCCAGCGAAGTGGCGGAGCATCTGTTCATACCCGGCGAGACCCTGACCACACTGCTGGCGCTGCTGCGGCCGGGCGGCTGGCTGGGGTTGATGACGAAAATGGTCATCGACCAGGCGGCCTTCAGCCGCTGGCACTACAAACAGGACCCCACCCATGTGTGCTTTTTCTCGCGCGAGACCTTTATCTGGTGGGCGAGTCAGACAGGGTGTCAGGTCGATTTTGTTGGTAACGATGTGATTTTGTTGCAGAAATCTTGGTCGGGATGACGGAACATGGCTGTAATTCGCATCATTTCTTCAACCGCCAAACGACAGGGGCCTGACGGTTGTTTCGGTAACATTTTGCCCAACGGTTCACCCTCGGCCAATGGTTTCCCGGTAAACCGTCGCGCACCGGACACAGGGCGGACACGCAGGTCCGCCCCTACGGTTCATTCCGAAATAGGAATGGACCGGCCGTACGAACAACCGACCGCGAACCTTACCTGAGCAACAACAGCGGCTTTTTGCTGTTCAGCAGCATTCTGGTCGTAAAACTGCCCAGCAGCAGGTCGTGGAGGCGGGTATGGCTGAACGCGCCCATGACCGTCATGTCGAGGTCATGGGTCTCCTGGTACTCGAACAGCACCTGATCGGGCTTGCCGGTCAGTTTCTTGGCGATGACTTCGATATCGCCGGCCTGCCTGAGCTTGTTGGCGACCAGATCGAGCAGTTGCCCCTTGCCGTTCTCGTCCTTGCTGACGTACACCAGATGGCAGACCATGCCTTTGTACAAGGGGCTGGTCGCGACCATGTCGACGGCTTTCTCGGCCGCCTTGCTCCCGTCATAGGCGAGCATGATGCGCCGCGGCGCCTTGAATGCCTGGTTGACGACCAGGATCGGCTTATGCAGCGAGCGGATGATGGACTCGAGCTTGGCGCCGATCTTGTCCGGCTGGTTCTCGTGCACTTTGCCGCGCAGGCCGATGACCAGCACGCGCATGCTGTCCTCGAGTTCGATCAGCGACTCGACCAGGCTGCCGTGGCGCTGATTGGTCAGGGGCTCGGCGATGCCGGCCCGCATGACACGCTCCCTGGCCGTCTGCAGCAGCAGCTTGCCTTGTTGCAGCCGTAACTTGCTGCGCTGCTGCTCGAGGCTGATGATCTCCTCCAGCAGATGATCGCGGCTGTCCAGGCCGATGTTGCCGGACAGATCCGAGGTCGGCGCCGTCTCGGGATGATGATCGATCGTATGCAGCAGCTTCAGCGGCGCATCGACGCGCTGTGCGATCCAGGCCGCGTAATCGCAGACCGACTCAGTGAGCGCCGAACCGTCGATGCATGCCAAAACCCTGTTGCTATCAGTATTCATTAATGACCTCCCATGATTTTTTCTATTTCTTCGGGTTTATCGTAGATGCCGAAGCGGTCGATGATTGTCGTGCTGGCTTCGTTCAGACCGATCATTTCCACGTCCGCGCCTTCGCGCCGGAATTTAATGACCACCTTGTCCAGCGCCGAGACCGCAGAGATATCCCAAAAATGCGCGCGGTGCAAATCGATCACGACCTTGTCGACGGCTTCCTTGAAGTCGAATGCCGCACAGAATTTGTCGGCCGAGTTGAAGAACACCTGGCCGATCACATGGTAGGTGCGTGTATGGCTCTCTTCGTCCAGATCCGAATCGACATACATGAAGTGGCTGATCTTGTTGGCGAAGAACAAGGACGCCAGCAGCACGCCGACGAACACGCCGGCCGCCAGGTTATGGGTCCAGACCACGACAATCACGGTCGCCACCATGACGATGTTGGTGGACAGGGGGTGTTCCTTCAGGTTGATGATGGAACGCCAGCTGAAGGTGCCGATCGAGACCATGATCATGACCGACACCAGCGCCGCCATCGGTATCAGTGATATCCAGGCATCCAGGAACACCACCATGATCAGCAGGAAGGTGCCCGCCGTCAGCGTCGACAAACGCCCGCGTCCGCCGGATTTGATATTGATCACGGACTGGCCGATCATCGCGCAGCCGGCCATGCCGCCCAAAAGCCCCGCGCCGATATTGGCCAGGCCCTGGCCCTTGCACTCGCGGTTCTTGTCGCTGGGCGTGTCGGTCAGATCGTCGACGATGGTCGCGGTCATCAGCGACTCCAGCAGGCCGACCATGGCGAGTCCGGCCGAATAAGGGAAAACGATCTGCAGGGTTTCCAGCGTCAGCGGCACCTCGGGCCACAAAAACACCGGCAGGGCATCAGGCAGCTGGCCCATGTCGCCGACCGTGCGGATGTCCAGGTTCAGATAGATGGCGACACCGGTCAAAACGACAATGCAGACCAGCGGCGAAGGCACCGACTTGCCGATCGCCGGAATGTACGGAAACAGATAAATGATCGCCAGGCCCGCCGCCGTCATGGCGTAGACGTGCCAGGTGACGTGGGTCAATTCCGGCAGCTGCGCCATAAAGATCAGGATCGCCAGGGCATTGACGAAACCGGTCACAACCGAGCGCGAGACAAAACTCATCAGGCTGCCGACTTTCAGGTAGCCACCGATGATTTGCAGGACACCGGTCAGCAGGGTTGCCGCCAGTAAGTATTGCAGGCCGTGCTCCCTGACCAGGGTCACCATCAGCAGCGCCATCGCGCCGGTCGCGGCCGAGATCATGCCGGGCCGGCCGCCGACGAAGGCGGTGATGACCGCGATGCAGAACGAGGCGTAGAGTCCGACCTTGGGGTCCACGCCGGCAATGATGGAAAAGGCGATGGCCTCGGGGATCAGCGCCAGTGCGACGACAGTACCGGCCAGCAGATCGCCGCGGATGTTACCCAGCCAGTCCTGTTTTTTCGATAAAAAGAGCATAGTGTTCCTGTCTATACAAAAGGGTTGACGGCCCGTGCCGTCGTTTGATGAATGAGTGTAAGAGCAATAGTATGAAGACTAAGGTGGGTAGTGTTTATGGTTCATGATGGGGTTTGAAAGTGGTTGGGAAACAGGTTGGCAATTACAGCGTCAGCCAGAACAGCAGCAAAGCGGTGCCGGCGGTATAAGCCGCGATCAGTTTTATTTTTTGGTTCCGGGGCCGTGCGCGCCAGTGGCGGGCTTTACGTCTTTTATAGCGCAGCCAGGCCGCCAGTCGGTTTCTTTTTGAGCGGCGATACAGGCGCGGCCAGGCGCGATAGAAGCGATACAGTCCATATATCATGACGACCAGCACCGTATTGACGATGATGGTTTCGCTGGCGTGGTGCCCGGTATTCAGAAGGAGCTCCAGAACTGACTCGACAAATTCTTCGATGGCCTCGATAAACAGATGCAGCAATTCGAAAATAAAGTGCAGGACTTCAATAACGAACTCCAGTATCTCGTCGAGCAGCAAGATCACGATAAACAGCAGCGCAAACTGCCGCGCGATCCGGATCAGCATTTGCCGGTCGGTTTCATAATGCTGATCCGGTGGCCGGGTGATCGCTTGTTTACGGAACAAGCGGGCTGTCTTGTCAAGCAGGCTGGATAGTTTCAAGGGCGTAGACTGGTTTTTGCAATGCACGCCTGTTCAGGCGATGCCGGTTATCGAGCTGTGATGACTAAGGTTTTAACAACCTGATGTGGGATGTAAATAACAAGTCATTAATATAGTAAGTGGCGGGTATTATATGACGATGACTGTTATTTTGTCACCCCGCGCGAAGGTCCTGGCAATCAACGGCAGCCGTCCAGCCGTAGGATACGCAGGGCTGTCCCTGTTTTCCACGGTTCGCCGCCCGACTTTATACCGACTCTGAAAAACCTTTATAAATCAACGATGTCGCTGCATGGCAACAACATCGGTTTTATTGGGTTTTATGGCTTATGTAAACTGAGTAATAGGATGTGCCGACGCCAGGAGGCGCACTTGTGCCCTTTAGGGTATCGTTCGCGAGCGATGCGCTTCACTGCGCCGCCTGGAATATCTGCTTCTGATCGGCACATCCCGTGCGGGATTCCAATTTCAGGACGTTATTTTTAGCCAGATCCTATTCCCGCGCTTATTTTCTATAACTCAAAGCCGGCAATACCAGCAGGCTGCAAATAATCGTCAGGGCGATGCCGATGGACAGCAATAGCCCCATGCTCGCCGTTCCCAGATGGGAGTTAAAGGCCAGGCTGCTGAAGCTGCACAAAGTCGTCAAGGCGCTGAAAAACACGCCGCGCGCGGAACTCGATTGCAGCAGATCGACGGCATCGCTTTGCGGATGCTGCAGCCGGTGCACCATGTGGATGCCGCTGTCGACGCCCATGCCCAGCAGCAACGGCAGGACGATGATATTGGCGAAATTGAACGGATTGTTCAGCAGCACATTGCAGGCGGCGGTCAGCAGGGCCGCGAGCAGTAGCGGCGTAATGATCAGCAGCGTCGATTTCAGGCTGCGCGTCATCGCCAACAGCAGCAGGATGATCAGGGCCAGGGCGCTGGCAAAAGCCTGAATAAAGGCGTCCACAATCGCCTGGCCGGATGTCACGTCGCCGACCGGCAAGCCGAATATCGAGGAGTGGGTCGCCATGGTTTCATTGACGAAGGTCTTGAGATGCTGCGGATTGTTAAGATCTTGTTTCGGCATGACCAGTACACGGTACAAACCATTGTCGCTGACCCACTGGGAGCGGACGGCATCCGGCAGGTCGTCCAGGCCGATGCCCGACGCCGTCAGGCCGTCGCGCAGCATCAGCATGGTATGGGGCAGCAGTCTGAACAGGCTGTGTTCCAGCGCGGCATAAGCGGCGGCAGGATTATCCCGGCTGTCGGCGTGCTGGATGAAGGCCTGCACATTCTGATGCATTCCGGCGAGCAGTTCGGGCGAAACGCGCGGCGTCGGCTGGGCGGCGGCCTGCTGCAGGGCATGGTCCAGCTTGACCAGCGCGGCGCGCACGTCGGACGGCTCCGGCGCGCGCTCGAACCGGTCGAGCTGACCTGGCATGATCAGGTTCAGATTGTCGATAATCTCGAGCTTTTCATCCTGCTGTTCAGGCACCAGATTGCTCAGGGTGACCGCTTCGTGCACGCTCGGCAACCGGGCAAATTCGGCGGCCAGGCGGTCGGCCTGCGTCAGGTTGTCGGTCAGCGCGGAGACGGCAAAAGGCGAGTCGGTTTTTGATTGCAGCAGTTTCTTGAAGGCGACCACGGACTGGGTGTTGGGATCGCGCAGGTTGATCGGATTGGTATCGAACGTCACTTGCGTGAGCGTGAAGCTGGCCAGGATGGCAACGACCAGGGCGCCGAGGCGGATGGCCCGGGCATGGCGGAACGGGAATCCATAGACCCAGCCCGGCAGCGTGGCGCCATCTTTTGCCGGCCATGCCTTGATCGGCATGACTTTCAGTATTGCCGGCAGCAGGCTCAGCGAAACGGCCAGACCGATGAACATGCCGCCCCCGGCGATGACGCCCAGTTCCGATACGCCCTTGAAATCGGTGGGGATAAACGCAAAAAAACCGATGGCCGTCGTCAATGCACACAAGAATAGCGACGGCCCCACCGTATGCATGCTTTCCAGGATGGCTTCATCGGCGGCCAGGCCCTGCCGGCGGCATTCCTGGTAATGCAGGCATAAATGCGTGGCGAAATCGACGCCCAGGCCGATATAAAGCACCGCAAAAGACACGGATATCAGATTGAGATGGCCGACCGTCAGGGTCGCGAAGCCGGCCGTCAGCACCAGGCCGCCGATCAATGCCACGAAGGTCGCGAACAACAGCCGGAAAGAACGCAGGCCCAGCCAAAGCATGAGACAGACCAGCAGCAGCGAGATGGCGCCTGATACGATCATGCCCTGATTGACGCTTTCCATTTCCTCATGCTCCAGGGCGACTTCGCCGGTGAAGCTCAGGCTGACGCCCGGGTGCTCATGGGCCATCTCGGCGGCCAGTCCCCGCAGGTAGTTCATCGGCTTTCCGGCCGGCAACAGTTCGTCAAAATCCATATGCGGCTTGGCGATGATCAGGCGCCGGGTCTGATCGCGGCCAAAGTTTTCCTCGGTTAGCAGTCGCTGCCAGGAAACATAATGCGGCTGGCCCGCCTTGACCGCGACCAGCGCCCGGTCGATCGCGCCCAGCAGCGGATCGAGCGGCAGGGACTGCTCCTGCTGTTTGTCTTCCAGCGCCAGCGACAGGATGTCGGTCAGGCCGGCCACATGGTAATTCTTGGACAGATAGCCGATAAAAGGCTGGGCGTCGACGAGTTTGTCGGACAGATTTTCCAGCGCATCGAGGCCCAGGTACAAAAAGCCCTGCCGTCGGAAAAAGGGATTGTCCTCCGGAATATAGGCCGACTGGAACAGCGCGGACTGGGTTTGCAGGCGCTTGTTCACAGCCTCGGCGGCCATGGCCGTCTGTTCCGGCGTGGTTGATTCGACGACCACGATAATGGACGCGGCATCCTGCGGAAACGCCTGCTCCAGTTTCATCCTGACCTGCACGAACGGCAAATCCGGCGCCAACAGTTCCGAGGTGTTGGTATTAATGCTCAGGTTGCGGACCGTATAGGTGAGGCTGGCGCCGCTGAGAATGATGCACAGCAGCAGGATCAGCCAGGGAAAGCGCAGAGGCAGAGCGGCCAGAAATTGAAACGGCCGATTGTTTATCGATGGAGCGGTAGAGGAAACCATGAAATTTAATCCTTCTTATCGACCGGCTTGGTTGACAGCCCGGTCTTAATACGTTCAAGCAGTGCGGTCATCTGTTTTTGTTCTTGCCGGGTCAGCGTGCCAAGCACTTCCGCTTCCACGGCGTCGGCGATTTTCCACAGTTTCTGCATAATGGGTTGTGCTTTGGGCATGAGTTCCAGGCGGTAGGCGCGCCGGTCTTCGTTGTCCTTGTTGCGACGGACCAGGCCCGAGTCCTCGAGCAGGTCGATCTGCCGGGCCAGGGTAATGGGCTTGATTTCCAGGGTTTCCGCCAGGTCGATTTGCCGGCAGTTTTCATTTTCGGACAAATGCACCAGGGCTCGCCATTGGGCGTGGGTGAAACCGATCGGTTCGGCGGCTTTGTTAAAACGTTGACGGATAACGTGACTGATTTCGTAACTCAGAAATCCAAATTTTGAATGCATAAATAGAAAGCTAAGAACAAACTTACCAGGCCAGATCCGAGACATAGAAAGCGGTAAGTATAATAAGGGGCGGGTACTATATCAAAACTCACGAGTTCCGGCAATCCATGTCATGGCATGCGCTATGAAATAGTTGATGCTACCCGGATCCTCGCTCCCGTCGCGGACAGGGTAAAGGCATACCGGCTTTGCCGGCCCTGACTTTTCAGCCCACCTGAATATCCACGCTCGGATAGCGGACCCGCCGTTTTTGGGGCGTGGCGATGACATAGGTCACCGTCAACGGCCCCAGGCGTCCGAGAAACATCAAACTCATGACCAGCCACTGGCCGGCCGCCGACAGTTCGCCGGTCAGGCCTCGCGACAGGCCGACCGTGCTGAGCGCCGACACGACCTCGAACAGGATGTCGAGCAGCGGAGCGCCTTCCAGCGCCGACAGCGTCAGCGTGCCGACAAACACCAGCATCAGCGAGATGACGCTGACCGAGAATGCTTTCATGACCACATTGCGCGGCACCGACCGGCGCAGCATCGTGACATCGTCGCTTCGGCCCAGAAACGCGTAGGTGGTCATGAACATGACGATAAACGTGCCCAGCTTGATGCCGCCGGCCGTGCTCATCGAGCCGCCGCCGATGAACATCAGCAGGATCGTCAGCAGCGCCGTCGGATCGGTCAGCGACTCGACGGGCACGGTATTGAAGCCGGCCGTGCGCGGCGTGACGGCCTGAAACCAGGCCGCAGTCAATTGATCGGCCAGCGGCAGGTTTGCGATCGTGCCGGGGTTATGGCGCTCGAAAAGCCAGATCAGCAGCCAGGCGGCCAGGTTGATGATCACCGTGGAGCCCAGTATCAGTTTCGTATACGGCTGCCATCGTTTCCAGCCGCGGCGGGTGTGCCACAGGTCCTGCAGCACGACAAACCCGAGTCCGCCGATGATGAACAGAAATGTGATGATCAGGTTGACCTGCAAATGCCCGGCGTAGGGCATTAAATTGTCGGCGGACAGCGCAAAGCCGGCGTTATTGAAAGCCGAAAGCGCATAGAAAAAGGCATGATAAGCGGCGCGCGCCCATCCCAGCTCGCCGCTCCAGATCAAGGTCAGCAGTACAATGGCGGTACTCTCGACCGTGAGCGCGAAATAAATCACGGCGCGCGCCACTTCGCGGATCTTGTCCAGGCTGGTCTGGTTGAACGCCTCCAGCGCCAGCAATTGATGCCTGACGCCGATTTTTTTGCCTATGCTCAGGATGGTCAGCACCGAAAAAGTCATGAAGCCCAGGCCGCCGGCCTGAATCAGCAGCGCGATGACGGTTTGCCCGAATACCGTATAACGTGTGCCGGTATCGACCACGACCAGGCCGGTCACCGTCACGGCCGAGGTGGATGTGAACAGCGCTTCCAGCCAGGTGACAGGTTCGGTCGAGGAGAACGGCAGTTTGAGCAGGCTTGCGCCGAGCACGATCAGCAACAGATAGCCGGACGTCAGAAGGGCCGGGGGGCTGACTTTCAGGACCCGGCTTTTGAACGAGGATTGGCCTTTTTCGAAGCGGCTGACGAGCTGGTCCACCATTGCGCTATACGAATCTGGCCGCGAGCTTCATCAGCGACGTTCTGTTACCGGCCAGAACCACGGTGTCGTTCGCTTCGATCACGAACTGCGCGGCGGGACACGGAATCAACTGCTCGCGCCGTTTCACCAGTATGCCGAACACGTCGTCCTTGACGCTTTCCAGCAGCTCGGCCAGCGCAGTGCCGGCCAATCCGGCGGTCACCTTGACCTCGACGACATATTGCCTGTTGCCCAGCGCCATGTATTCGCGGATCATCGGATAAGCCAGCGCCTGGGCAGTGCGTGTGCCCATTTCCTCTTCCGGATGAATGATGCGGTTGACGCCCAGCCGGCTTAGGATCAGGTGATGCGCCTGGGTCGTCGCCTTGACCCAGATGTTCTCGATGCCCATGTTTTTCAGATGCACAACGCAGATCAGGCTCGCCTGCATGTTTTCGCCGATCGCCACGATAACGGCATCGTAATCGATCGGGTTTAGCTCCCTTAAGGCATGGTCATCCGTCACATCGGCAATGGCGGTGTAAGTCAGCGAATCCGACAGCATCTCGATGACGCGCCTGTCGCTGTCGATGCCGACGACATCATGCCCCATCTTTACCAACTGAAGCGCCAGGGTCGTGCCGAACCGCCCCAGGCCTATCACTGCGTATTGCGCCATAAATAATCCCGTTAGTTATTAAAGTCTATTTATCGCCGAGAGACGAAGGACGACCCGGTCTATAGCTTTAAATTCTAAAAAACAGATATAGAAATCTAATCTTATCGTTTTTAAGAAACAAAGGCGTCTATTACTATTAACTCAGACACACCGTTCAATCATTCATTCAAACCGCAAACACCATAAGAGGCACGGACATGGCGGCCAACAGCGAGAACAGTAATCTGAAAAAACAGCGTGCGGCGGAAATCTCAAGCCGGATCAGGCACATGCTGGAGGATATCCGCTTCGGCTCGATTGAAATCGTCATTCACGACGGCAAGGTCGTGCAGATCGAGCGCCGGGAAAAACTCAGGCCCGGCGTGTTGGACAACTAGCCCGGCAACCGCTACCGGACCACCGGAGATCAATTAAAAAACAAAAAACAGCGAGGGACCGGACAACCGGAAATGGCTGTGTATTCAAGGGGGAACAAAATATGGCTATTTTCAGAAAAACCGCCTGGGCGCTGGCGGTCGGCGGTTGGTTGATCAGTCCGGCTCAGCATGCCGCCGAGAAGTCGGACCAGGAGGCTTCCAGTTATTACGTGGAACCCGGCAGCTACGGCACCAGGCGGGAAACCGATCCGCCTGAGTATGTGCGCAATTTGAGTAAAACCGGCATCAAGGGCACCGAAGACATGACCTGGCTGAATGTCGGCCTGGATTACCGGATGCGCTACGAGCGCCGCGACGACGACCTGCGCCGCCCGGTCAGCAGCGGCCTGGACGAGCCGGTTTTGCTGCGTACCCGCGCTTATCTGGGCGTCAAGGATATTCTGGACCCGCTCCGGTTCGTGGCCGAATTCGAGGATGCGCGCGTTTATAACAGCCGATTTCCTCGCTCTAACCGGGAAGTCAACGAATTCGAACTGATCCAGGGCTATGGGGAACTCCATTTCAAAGACGCGCTGGGCTACGATGACCGGGGCAATGCCCGGCCTGCCTTTATCAGGGCCGGTCGGATGGCGTTCGAATTTCTGGATCGGCGTCTGATCGGGCTCAACCGCTGGCGCAACACCACCAACAATTTCCAGGGCTTTCGCGCCAGTATCGGACAGGACGCCAATGACTGGGCGGTCGATTTGCTGGCGCTGCAGCCTTTGACCCGGCTGATGACCGATTTCGACAAGCCGAACCAGGACCAATGGTTCTCGTCTATCATCGGCCACTGGCGCGGCTGGTCCGATATCGTCACGATCGAACCTTATTACATGGCGCTCAGGCAAGACGCTAGTGCCGCGAACAACAACCAGGCCCGCGATATTCATGGCACGGGTTTGCGCCTGTACGGCTGGGTCGGCGACACCGGCATCAATTACGACTTCAGCGGCATGTATCAATTCGGCCGCGACAGTGGACGGCAGCATGACGCCTACCTGGTGACCTCGGAAGTCGGCTATACCTTCAAGGCGCACCCCTGGAAACCCAGAATCAGCGCCTTTTATGGCCATGTCAGCGGCGACCGGGATCCCAACGACAACAAGAACAACCGGTTCGAACGTTTTTTCGGCTTCGCCAGACCCTGGTCATCGGATGATTACATGGTGCCGGAAAACCTGATCGCGCCTAAGATCAGAATCGAATTCGAACCGATCAAGGGGCTAAAAATAGACAGTGGTTACAGCGCCTTCTGGCTGGACAGCAAGACCGACCGTTTCAGGAATTTGTTGGACGGTTCAAGTTTCAACCGCGACCGGACCGGCCAAAGCGGCGACTTTTTAGGCCACGGCCTCGATATCCGCGCCCGCTGCCACCTGACGCGTTTTATCGCCGCCAACGTCGGCTACACCCATTACACGTTCGGCGATTTCACTCGCGCCCGGCAGGAAGCGGCCAACGGCAGCAGTTCGGATGATTCGGATTTTGTCTATGTCGAACTGAGCTTCAATGCCTTCGATATTTTTAAATGACACACGGGGCTAAGCACGATGAACCCGTCGAGATCGCCTCCCCGGCAGATTTATCTAAAAATTAGATAATAAATTCGAATTATATCGTTTCTATTATTAACCCGGCTTTCGTACCATTTGCGCCAATGGGCAAGTGCCCCGAAAAGCCGTCTCAAAAACCTTTTACTATCTCTTTACCTACAAGGATCTACCATGAGCACAAAAACAGGACTGAAAACCGGTTTGCTGGCGGCGAGCCTCCTGATCAGCGGCGCGGCCCTCGCCGACCGGACTCTGCTGAATGTTTCCTACGACCCGACCAGGGAACTCTACAAGGAATTCAACCAGGCATTTATCCAGCATTGGAAGGAAAAAACCGGCGAAGACGTGCATATCCAGCAATCCCACGGCGGCGCGGGCAAACAGGCGCGGGCCGTGATCGACGGCCTGGAAGCCGACGTGCTGACGCTGGCCATTACTTATGACATCGACAAGATCGCCGCGAACGCCAAACTGCTGACCAAGGACTGGCAAAAGCGTCTGCCCAATAACAGCATTCCGTACACCTCAACCATGGTTTTCCTGGTGCGCAAAGGCAATCCGAAAGGCATCAGGAACTGGGATGACCTGGTGAAGGAAGGCGTCTCGGTCATCACGCCCAACCCCAAGACCTCCGGCGGCGCCCGTTATAACTATCTGGCGGCTTGGGCATTCGCCGAGAAAACCTACGGCGGGAAGGATGCCGCCAAGGATTTCGTCAGGAAACTGTATAAGAACGTGCCGGTGCTGGATTCCGGGGCTAGAGGCTCCACCACCACCTTTTTGCAGCGCGGCATCGGCGATGTGCTGCTGACCTGGGAAAACGAGGCCTATCTGGCGCTTAAGGAACTGGGCCAGGGCGAAGTGGAAATCGTCGTGCCGCCGGTCAGCATTCTGGCCGAAACGCCGGTTACGGTCGTCGACAAGGTCGTCGATAAAAACGGCACACGCGATCTGGCCGAAGCTTATTTGAATTTCCTTTACTCGCCGACCGGCCAGAAACTGGCGGCCAGGCATTTTTACCGTCCGATCGATCCGAAAGTCGTCGATGCCGCGGACCTGGCCAATTTTCCTGAACTGGAACGCGTGACCGTGGACCAGGCATTCGGCGGCTGGGCGAACGTACAAAAAGAGCATTTCGATGACAAGGCCATCTTCGATCAGATCTATGCGCCCTGAAGGCATTGATTAATCACGAAGAACACGAACGACGGCATATTGTAGGGTACGCATTGCGTACGAGGCTGTGAAAGAATTAGTGAAAAACGTCATAAAAAAGCTTAATTCACCACGAAGATCACGAAGGACACGAAGTAAAAATTAAGTTAATCAATAGCTTAAAACTTCGTGCTCTTCGTGTCCTTCGTGGTTAAATCCTTTAAATTGAATACTTTCACAGTCTCGTACCATTTCGAGCACATAAAAAGATTTAGAAAGGTACGCGGTGCGTACCCTACAAGGCCTCGTGAACTTCGTGGTTAGTCATCATTTGGAACGATACCCGTGTTTATGCTCACCACCACTAAAGGCGTAAAAATCCATGAGCCAAAGCAATATCATGCCGGGCTTTCGCCCGACCCTAGCCTTCACCCTGTTCTATCTGGGGCTGGTCGTTTTAATCCCCCTAAGCACGCTGGTGTTCAAAAGTTTCCAGCTGAGCTGGGAGGACTATCTGTCCGTCATCACCAACGACCGCGTGGTCGCCTCCTTCCGCGTCAGCTTCGTGACCTCGCTGGCGGCCGCCGCCGTCGCCAGCCTGTTCGGCTTTATTATTGCCTGGGTCTTGGTGCGCTATCCGTTTCCGGGCAAGCGCCTGTTCGATGCGCTGATCGATTTGCCGTTCGCCTTGCCGACGGCGGTCGCGGGCATCGTGCTGGCGGCGATATACCAGCCCAATGGCTACATCGGCACATTATTGACGGATATGTTCGGCTTGCAGGTCGCCTATAAGCCCTTAGGCATCGTCGTGGCGCTGATCTTCATCAGCCTGCCGTTCGTCGTGCGCACGGTCGAACCGGTGCTGCAGGAATTCGACTCCACCATGGAAGAGGCGGCATCCAGTCTCGGCGCCACCCGGCGGCAGGTGTTTGTCCGGATTATCCTGCCCAATCTGCTGCCCGCTTCGCTGACCGGCTTTGCGCTGGCCTTCGCGCGCAGCGTCGGCGAATACGGCTCGGTTATTTTTATCGCCGGCAATCTGCCCTATGTCTCCGAAATCGTGCCGTTGATGATCATCACCAAACTGGAGCAGTACGAATATGCCGGCGCCACGGCGATCGCCCTGACCATGCTGGTCATCTCATTTCTGCTGTTGCTGGTGATCAACCTGCTGCAATTGTGGGTGCGCAAGCGCTCCGGACAACTCTAGGAGAATAACGACATGAGTGCTATCGCTTACCCTATCAATGAAGCCAAAGCCGTTGAGCGACCGCAGGCGCTGCGTGATCCCGACTGGGTCAGATGGAGCCTGACCGCTGTGGCCGTCGGCTTTATCGTTCTGTTTTTATGCCTGCCTTTGGGCATCGTCATTATCGAGGCTTTCTCGAAAGGCTGGCAGACCTACTGGTCGGCGTTGACTCAGCCCGACGCCCAGGCTGCCATGCAACTGACGCTGTTGACGGCCCTGGTGACCGTGCCGCTCAACACCGTGTTCGGCGTGGCCGCGGCCTGGGCGATCACGCGCTTCGAGTTTCGCGGCAAAAGTCTGCTGACGACCTTGATCGACCTGCCGTTTTCGGTGTCGCCCGTGATCTCCGGCCTGATCTTCGTGCTGCTGTTCGGCGCCCAGGGCTGGTTCGGCGAGTGGCTGTCGGCGCATGACGTGAAAGTCTTGTTCGCGGTGCCGGGCATTATCCTGGCCACCTTGTTCATCACCTTCCCGTTCGTGGCGCGCGAATTGATTCTCCTGATGCAGGAAATGGGCAGCGAGGAGGAAGAGGCGGCGCTGTCGCTGGGTGCGAGCGGCTGGCGGACCTTCTTTTGGGTGACCCTGCCGAACATCAAATGGGCGCTGCTGTACGGCGTATTGTTGTGCAATGCCCGCGCGATGGGCGAATTCGGCGCCGTGTCGGTCGTATCGGGCCACATCCGCGGCCTGACCAACACGCTGCCGCTGCATGTCGAAGTCAGCTATAACGAATACGACTTCGTCGGCGCCTTCGCCAGCGCCTCGATACTGGCAGGGCTGGCCATCGTGACGTTGATCCTGAAAAGTGCGCTGGAATGGCGACAAGCCAGACGATAAATCCGACGTTGGTAGGCTGGGTTGATAAACCCAGCCTACAACAGCTTCAATAAATTTTTGAGACGACTTATGAGTATTCTGCTTTCCAACATAAGCAAAAAATTCGGCCGGTTTTCGGCGCTGAACAACATCAACCTGGAAATTCCCGAAGGCGAGTTGGTCGCGCTGCTCGGGCCCTCGGGCTGCGGCAAGACCACGCTGCTGCGCATCATCGCGGGCCTCGAACGGCCCGATCAGGGCCGCGTATTGCTGAACGGTGAGGACAAGACCGAGCAACACGTCAGCCATCGCGGCATCGGCTTCGTGTTTCAGCATTACGCGCTGTTTAGGCATATGACGGTCTTCGACAACGTGGCCTTCGGCCTGCGGGTCAAGCCGCGCCGCGAGCGGCCGGGTGAAAACGAGATCGTCAAAAAAGTCCATGGCCTGCTGGAGTTGGTGCAACTGGACTGGCTGCACGATCGCTATCCGGATCAATTGTCCGGCGGCCAGCGCCAGCGCATCGCCCTGGCGCGCGCCCTGGCCGTGGAGCCGTCGGTGCTGCTGCTGGACGAGCCGTTCGGCGCGCTCGACGCCAGCGTGCGCAAGGATTTGCGCCAGTGGCTGCGCAATCTCCATCACGAGCTGAACGTTACCAGCATTTTCGTGACCCACGACCAGGAAGAAGCCATGGAAGTCGCCAGCCGCGTGGTCGTGCTCAACCAGGGCCGCATCGAGCAGCAGGGCTCGCCCAGCGACATTTACGACCATCCGGCCAACGCCTTCGTCTCGCGCTTCATCGGCCAGACCAATGTGTTCACGCCGGAGCAGGACGACGCCTGGCTGGCCACGTTCGGGCTACAGCCGGGCAAAACCGCGCACGTGCGTCCCCATGACATCGATATCGAGAAATCGAGCGAGCAGGATGCGCAAGCCATCTTGAAAGACTGGCAGCATCTGGGCGCGCTGATCCGCGTCGAACTGGTCAAGAACGGCTCGAACGACCGGTTTTACGCCGAAATGCCCAACGAGTACTTCAAGCGCCTGCAGCTCGATAAAGGCGACAAGGTATCCCTGCGCATACGTCAGGCGCATTGGTTTTAGAACGATGGAACGCAAATGCCGCCCCGGCGTTACCGGAACAACCATTGACCCCGTTTTCCCGATTCCGGGTATCGTAGGGGCGGACCTGCGTGTCCGCCCTGTTTCCGGTGCACGACGGGTTACCGGAGAGCCATCGGCCGAAGGTGAATCGTTGGCCAAGGGACAAACACACAAATTCCCCCCAATCGTATCCGCCCTGTCATGACGGCCATATTTACGGATGGCGGTTTTAGATATCCATGAACAGCATCGGAATGCCGTAAGTCAGGACAAAATAGCTGAACGCAGTGATAACACTGATGCTTGTTCGGTACGAGAAAAATTGCCGGAGAATGTAACTGACGATGGCGATATACCAGCCGACCAGCAAGGTGGCCAAAATGCCCGAGACCTCTTCCCGGTATTCGTAATGCTGCATCACCATATAGAAATACAAGGCTTCGGTGCCAATGGCCAGCGTCATGATGAAGTTTTCACAGATAAAAATAGCGGTGAACAACTGGCCGAAATGCTGCCATTTTCTCATGGCCAGCAATAACACGCTGATGGACGAAAAAGCCATAATGGTTCTCAGCAAGACTTCCAGCGTGCCATCGGCGGGATCGGCAATCAGGCTTTCAACAATAATGCCGGAGGCAAGGTAGAAGCCTATGGCTTTCCACATGAACGACTTGGAGGGATATAACTCGCTTGGATCGTTTCTGAACCAGCAAAGGGAAAGGTATTTGAGTAATAAATTCATGGTAAAAAAGAGTTAATTGATTCTGCAGCGCGAATGATAAATAAAAATTGCGGTTTTGGGTGCATTTTAGTGACATAAGGCGCGGTAAGAACCGATGAGCACCGTCCGAGCAACCCGCCGCACAGGCAAATGACCGGTTTTTAAAGTCCCAGTCGATTTGACGCGGCAGCATTTTTAGCGGTTAATGTTGCCGCTTATCGAACAATCATGATTTGAACAAACGGGTCCGTATCGGCAACAGCAACAGACTCACGCGGGGGGCGCGGTTAGTGGCAGGCCGTGCGCTTGCGCTGAGCCGGTCATCGGCCAAATGCGAATCCTAAAGAACTCAACAGGAACCTATCCCATGGCTAAAAATGTTTACCAGAAGCCGTCGCCGGAAATCCAGGCGGAAGCGGTTAAAATCGCCAAGGCAACGCAGCGCCCCGCGCAAACCAAGGAACAAACCAAGCTGATCGCCCAGGGTATTGAAAAAGGCATTGCTCTTTATAAGAAGCAGCAAAGGGAAAAAGCCAGGGAGTTGAACCGGAAACTCAAGCGTGTCGCAAGCCAGCCGCGGCCCACCGCCGAGCCGGAGGATCAGGAAGTCGTGGAGCGGATTGTTTACCGGCAACACTGGCTGCCCTGGTTGCTGCTGGCTTTAAGCTGGCTGGGATGGGGCGTTCATTTTGTCGCTTCCGGGTGACAATGAACAGCCATGGCCTGAACCCGTCGCATGGGAACGCGATCATGTGACGGACGCCCCGCCTACCCGCCGGTGCCTGAGTCAATTGTCTTCGTAATATCAGCTAACAATATATAAGGAAACCAATGAGCAGCCATCAGCTACAAACTGAAATTGAAATTGATGCGGCGCCCGACCGGGTCTGGGCCATTCTGACCGATTTCGCGTCCTATCCGGCGTGGAATCCTTTTATCAAATACGTTCATGGCATTCCGCGACCGGGCGCCCGGCTTGAAGTGCGTATTCAACCCAGCGGCGCCAGAGGCATGACTTTTCGGCCTTCGGTGCTGGCGGCTGAGCCCGGCCGCGAGCTCCGCTGGCTGGGCCACCTGCTGTTGCCCGGCGTGTTTGATGGCGAGCACCGCTTTGAGATCGAGCCCCTTGCCGCCGGGAACGTGCTGTTCCGGCAAAGCGAGCAATTCAGCGGCCTGCTCGTGCCGATATTTAGAAATAGTCTTGAGCGGGATACGAAGCGAGGCTTCGAAGAGCTGAACCGGGCGCTGAAGGCGCGCGCCGAGGCGCATGGGCCGGGCTGACGAACACGGCATGCGCGGCTGTCAATGCCGCCGGCGTATCCCTTCCACCATGACATCTCATTAACGCTTCGATGTTTAAACAGAGGATGTGCCGACGCCAGGAGGCGCACTTGTGCCCTTTAGGGTATCATTCGCGAGCGATGCGCTTCACTGCGCCGCCTGGCGCGCCTGCTTTTGGCCGGCACATCCTATGCGGGATGCTAATTTCATAAATCCATTTTTAGCCAAACCCTGCACGCAACGCTTGCCTATCCTGCAACCAAGCCCAACCCGCGCCACTGCTGGGCGGACAATAATTCTTTGCGTCTGTGTAGTGGCGTACATACGTCTGCTGATTTTTTCTGTAACTTGAATTTTACCAAGAGGAAATAGCTTAAAACTGGGTTGGTTTCCGGAAGGAATCCGCTCATCGTTTAATTCAAACTATTGAGGAGAACAGCGTGACTCAACCAAAACAGGCCAGGATCAAGCCGATGCCGGCGGTGCCCGCTTCGGTGACTGCTTGTCAAGCCGCGGCCTTTCAGGCGGTTAATAGCCATGAACCAAAACGATGACGCTGTACAACACGCAAAACACCAGTCGGGGAATCGGCGGGAAGTCAATCATGCGGCTGTAATCCCTGTTATCGAGGAACAGTTCCGCGTTGATAAAAAACGCGTGAAAACCGGCACGGTACGCATTTCAAAACGCGTTACAGAGCGTGAGGAAACGGTAAACGTGCCGCTGGTTCATGAGGATATACAGGTGGAACGGGTGGCTATCAACCAATTCATCGATGCACCGCCTCCCGCGATCCGATATGAAGGCGACACCATGATCATTCCGGTCATCCAGGAAGTGGCCGTGGTGGAAAAACGCCTGATGCTGGTTGAGGAACTGCATGTTATTAAACGCCAGAGCCCAAGGCAGGAAACCCAGACAGTGAATTTAAGGAAAGAGGAGGTGAGCGTTGAACAAACCAACGCCGGCCGCTCTGACCATGCCACTGAAGAAAATGGAAGCTGAGAATCTTTTTTTAACAATAAACGTTGATAGGTAACAATCATGAGCCAGACAATCGTAGGTATATTCGACGATCCTTCAGAAGCGCAAGAGGCCGTACAACAGCTTCTCATTGATGGTTTTTCACGCGCCGACATCGATCTTTCATTACCGGAGTCCGTACAAGGCGGGGACAAGTTCAGTAATTTTTTCAGCTCTTTATTCGGCGCCAACGTGGGAAAATCCTATGCCGAAGTCGCGCGCCAAAGCGGCGCCATCGTCACTGTTCATGTTGACACGCAGGATGAAGCAATACGCGCCACGGAAATTCTTGATGAAGCGGGCGCCCTGGATATGGACGAGCGGGCCATCGAATATGGCGTCGAACCGCCCGGATATCAGGCCGAAACCACAGAGTTCCAGCCCGGCACGCCCGAATATCAGGCCGGAGCCGCTGCGTTTCAGCCCGGCAGTCCCGAATACGAGGCCGGCATCGCCGGTCAGGAAAGGCATGGGGCTGAAGCGGCCAGGGAAGAGACCGTCATTCCGGTGATCGAGGAACAGTTAAAGGTAGGGAAACGGGAAGTGGAAACCGGCCGGGCCAGGCTTCGCAGCCGGATCATTGAACGCCCCGTGGAAGAACACCTCAGGCTGCGCGAGGAGCATGTGCATGTTGAAAGACACGCCGTCAACCGGCCCGCGACCGAAGCCGATATGGAAAGCTTCAGGGACAGTGAAATAGAACTGACCGAGCACGCGGAAGTGCCTTTGGTGACCAAGGAAGCCCGCGTCGTCGAGGAAGTGGAGTTCGGCAAGGACATAGAAGAGCACGATGAAATCGTCAAGGATAAGATAAGAAAAACCCAAATCGATGTAGAGGAAAAAAGACCCTGATCATCGGCCTGATGCAATGAGCATTTTTGAGAACGGCTGAAAAGCGGCGGAGAGTGACTCGCCGCTTTTCATTATCCGGTAGCAGCCGGGTTTCATTCGTAGACACTGAACGTAAGGCGATGATTTGAAAGGCCCGTCGGCCATGCCAGCCATTGGGCCGCCCGTCCGCGGCGCTGTTCATCGCGAGGGACGTTATGCCATTGACCCGCTCCTTATACCGCACATTACTGTTGCTGATCGTGTTCGCGGTCGTGATGCTCGCCGTCAGCGCCCACGCCTGTCAGGAACGATCCGGGGCCCGTCGGCTCGGCGAGATTCATTTCCCGACCTCGGCCCGGTCGGAAAAGGCGCAAGCCCATTTTTTGCGCGGCGTCGCTGCGTTGCATTCCTTCTCGTACGATCTGGCGCTCGAGGCATTCCGCAAAGCCACGGAAATCGAACCCGATTTCATGATGGGCCATTGGGGTGAGGCGCTGGCTTTCAATCAGCCGCTCTGGGGAAAACAGGACACGGAAGCCGCGCGGAAAGTGTTGGTTGATATCAAGGACGTTCCGAAGCTGAGTCCCAGGGAGCGGGCTTACCTGCAGGCGGTGAAACGATTATATGGCGAAGGCGACAAGGCCGCGCGCGATCAGGCCTACGCAACGGCCATGGAAAAAGTCCATCGGGACTATCCGGAAGACCTGGAAGCCGCGTCCTTTTATGCCCTGGCCCTGCTGGGAAGCGTCCGGCCCGACGACCCCGGCAGCTTGAGGACCCGGATCAGGGCGGGCGCCATCGCGCTGGAGGTGACCCGAAAGGAACCCGATCATCCCGGCGCGACGCACTATATTCTCCATGCCTTTGATGACCCCGACCACGCCATCCTGGCGCTGCCGGCCGCGCGGCGCTATGCCGACATCGCGGCCGAGGCGCCGCACGCGCTGCACATGCCATCGCACATTTTCCTGCAACTGGGCATGTGGCCGGAAGCCGCCTCGACGCAGGAAGCGTTATGGGAGCAGCAGAAAAACAGTCCCATTGGCGAGCGCGACTACCATAATCTTTATTGGCTGTTTTACGTCTATCTGCAACAGGGCCGCTACCGCTCGGCGGAACACTTGCTTAGCCTGATGCGGAAAAGCCTGGCCGAGGGGCCTGAAGACGACAGAGACTTCCAGGGCTATGCCACCTTTGTGCTCTCCGGCATGACCGCGGCGTTCATTTTTGAAACCGAACGCTGGGATCTGGCGACACAGTTGATTGATCCGCTGCAGCGCAACGCCGGGCATTTCATCTCGGCCGTCGGGAACAGTCCCGGTCCGTATCAGGCACTGGCCCGGTATGTTCAGTCGCTCTGGACCTTCACGCAGGGCATGGCGGCGGCGCGGAAAAGCGCGCCCGTCCAAGACAGCATTGACGCGCTGCAGGCCATGGAACGGCCGGCCGTTTCGGAAGAACTGCCCGGCGTCGGATTGCCTCTGCCCAAGGTCTTGGCCATCCAGCGACTGGAGATCGCGGCCGTGGCGAGCGCGGCCAAAGGCGAACTGGACGAGGCCATTCAGAGCATGGAAAAAGCCACCGCCATGGAGGATTCGGTGCCGCCTTTGCCGGGGCCGCCACCGCTGATCAAGCCCACGCACGAATTGTTCGGTGAAATCCTCTTGCAGGCCGAGCGTCCGGCAGAGGCCGAAAAACAGTTCAGAACCGCGCTGCTGCGGCAAACAAGCCGGGCCCGTTCATTGCTGGGAGCCGCCCGCGCCGCGGCCCGGCAAGGCGATCGCGAGGATGCCGGGGACAAGTATGCCAGGTTACTGCGGCAATGGCGGCAGGCCGACAAAGACTTGCCGGAACTGCAAAAGGCACGGAACTACTTACAGCAGGACAGTGCATCCGTCTTATAAGGAACGCGAATTCAAGGAATGACAGGGTGATAACCCGGCCCGCCGCTGGTCGGATTGATAACAAAAAAGCCCAAAGCCGGCGGTTTTGTTACAAAGCCGCGCCGTCACGCGCGTGATACCTATTCAGTCAGGCACGGGCCGATCGCTGCCCCGCGCCTGATATGCCTTTAATTATCAATCACTTATTCAACAGGCAACTTGATTTTTGCCTCTATTGACGCTTTATCGGCCCATGCGCTCCGGCATGGCATCATAATTGATACGCCAGGGATAAGAGAACAGCACGGATAACGGAGACGCTTAAACCATGACGACTTACGCCATCGGCAGTGTAAAAGGCGATTATCAATCGCTACTGAAATTACTGGAAAAAATTCAGTTTGACCCGGACAACGACAACGTATGGTTTGCCGGCAATCTGGTGAATGAAGGGCCCGAGTCGCTGGCCGTACTGAGGTTTGTCAAAAGCCTGGGCAAAAAAGCCGTTACGGTGCTGGGCGATCAGGAACTGCGTTTGCTGGCCCTGGCGGAAGGGCTTGAACGGCCGACAGCCGACGATAGGCTGGATGACATCCTGAAGGCGCCGGACCGGGACGAACTGTTAAAGTGGCTGCGCCGCCGGCCCCTGGTTCATCATGATTCCAAACTCAACTTTACCCTGGTGCATGCCGGCATTCCCGCCGAATGGAGTTTCAGCCAGGCGCTGACTTTCGCCTACGAAGTCGAATCGGCGCTCAGCCAGGACAATTACGCGGCTTTGCTGGAAAACCGGGGGCAAGGCCAGTCGCGCTGGCATGCCAAGCTCAGAGGCTGGAAACGGCTGAATTTTATCGTTAACGCCTATACCCTGATGAAATATTGCGATGCGCAGGGAAAACTGGATTTCAACGCCAAAGGTCCGGCAGATGCGCAAGCCGAAGACCTGATGCCCTGGTATCGGCTGCCCGACCGCCCGACGGCTCACCTGAATATCGTTTTTGCCGATGAAGCCTGTTTTGAAGACAGCGCCTTTCCCGGCATATACCCTTTATCCTCGCAAGGCGGTTTATCCGTGTTGAAATTGACGGCACCGCCGAAATAACTGCCGCCCCATTTCCCCCGTATGGGCGGACCTGCGTGTCCGCCCTGTTTCCGGTGCACGATGAATTATCGAAGAACCATTGGTCGATGGTGAGCCGTTGGGCAAGGGCGAACACACCGATTCGCCCTTACGGCATTGCCGAAACAACCGCCGGCCCATTGCCCCCGTACGCCCCACATACCCGATCCCGCCGCACAATTTGATCAATATGCCGATTGACTGCGCAATATCAGTTACTATCATCCATAAAGGTATTAGCGTGCGCTGAATAATCATCTGCCGTTATAATCCGGACAAACTGTAGCTGGACAAGAACCGTCGCTTGCAACGTCAGACGGGCGGCGCCATTAAAAATCATAAAAAAACAACACTATATTTTTAATTTGACAAACTCTAGCCCAACTCGATCAAACCACCCGCTCGACCGCCTGGTCGCCTATGCCCTGAGAGGCGGCCTGCCGGTCCTGTTTTTTACCCTGGCCCTGGCTCTGGGCGTTATCGCGCTGCTGTTCACGCCGCGCGAGGAAGAGCCGCAGATCGTCGTGCCGATGGCGAACGTCATCGTCTCGGCGCCGGGCCTGCCGGCGCCGCAGATCGAGAAGCAGATCACCCTGCGCCTGGAAAAACTGCTGACCCAGATCACCGGCGTTGAACACGTCTATTCGCGCTCGTCCAACGGCCAGGCCATCGTCACACTGCGCTTTTTCGTCGGCGAAGACCGCGAGGATGCGCTGCTCAACACCTACAACAAGCTGTACTCGAACCAGGACCAGATTCCGGCCGGCGTCACGGCCTGGCAGGTCAAGCCGGCCGAGGTCGACGACGTGCCGATCGTGCTGGCGGCGCTGTGGAGCCGCGCGCCGGAGCTGTACAGCGATTTCGAGCTGCGCCGGTTCGCGGACGAGATCACCGAGCACCTGCAGCAGATCGCCGACACCAACCAGATCACCGTCGTCGGCGGCCGCAAGCGCAGCGTCAACGTGCTGCTCAATCCGCAGAGCATGGCCGCGCGCAGGACCACGGCCCTGGACATCGCGCGGGCCGTGCAGAAAGCCAACCAGTTGCACAACGCCGGCATCGTCTCGGCCGACAACCGCGCGATCCGGCTGGAGGCCGGCGACTTCGTGCGCTCGGCCGAGCAATTGCGGGCGCTGGTCGTCAATGTCGTAGACGGCATACCGGTCTATCTGCGCGATGTGGCCGACATCACTGACGGCCCCGAGGAGCCAGAAAACTACACCTGGCTCAATTTCGCCGAAGGGCACGCGCTGGCTGATAAATATAAGGGCGACTACCCGATGGTCACGATCGCGGTCGCGAAAAAACGCGGCTCGAATGCCGTCTCGGTGGCCGAGAACGTGCACGCGCGCCTGGCCCAACTGCAGCGGGAACTGCTGCCGCCCGAAGTGCAGCTCGAAGTCCTGCGCGATTACGGCCAGACCGCCGACGACAAGGTCAACAACCTGACTACCAGCCTAGGGTTCGCGATCGTCACGGTGGTGCTGTTCATCGGCATCTTTCTGGGCTGGCGGCCGGCGCTGGTGGTCGGGCTGGCGATCCCGGTCTGTTACGGCGCCACCCTGGCGCTGGACATGTTTTTCGGCTACACGATCAACCGCGTTACGCTGTTCGCGCTGATTCTGGCGCTGGGCCTGCTGGTCGACGACCCGATCACCGGCATCGACAACATCGAGCGCTTCATGCGCACCGGCCAGGGCAGCCTGAACGAGCGCATCATCGCCGCCATGGCCGAAATCCGCACGGCCTTGCTGATGTCGACCGTCACCATCATCCTGGCCTTCATCCCGCTGGCCTTCATCACCGGCATGATGGGCCCGTACATGGCGCCGATGGCGTTCAACGTACCCGTGGCCGTGACCTTGTCGACGGTCACGGCCTTCATCGTGACGCCCTGGATGTCGGGCAAGGCGCTGAAGCCGGCCGGCGAGAGCGCGGCGGCCGCGCCCGGCCAGAGTTTCTACGCGCGCATGATCGAGCCCTGCATCGCCAGCCGGAAGGCGGCCTGGCTGCTGATCATCGCGATGCTGGTGCTGTTCGTGCTGACCGCGATCCTGCCGGTGCTGCGCCTGGTGCCGCTGAAACTGCTGCCGTTCGACAACAAGAACGAACTGCAGATCCTGGTCGACATGCCCGAAGGCAGCACGCTGGAGCAGACCGCGGCCGTCACCCGCTCGGCCGCGACGCTGGCGGCGCGCCTGCCTGAAGTCAACGCCATCGCGGCCTTCGTCGGCACGCCGTCGCCGATCGACTTCAACGGCCTGGTCCGGCAGTACGATTACCGCATCGCCCCGCACCTGGCCGACATCCGCCTGACCCTGGCACCCAAGGAAGTGCGCGAGCACCAGTCCCATGCCGTGCTGCTGCGGCTTCGGGCCCTGCTGGCGCCGCTGAACGCCGAGGGCGTGTCGGTCAAGGTGATCGAAGTGCCGCCGGGGCCGCCGGTCATCAGCACGCTGGTCGCGGAAATCTACGGCGGCACGCTGACGCCGTACGAAAAGCAGCGTGAGGCGGCCCAGGCCGTCATGGCCCGGCTGGCGCTGGAGCCCTTCGTGGTCGATATCGATACCAGCGCCGAAGACCCGCAGCCGCGCTGGCGCTTTGTGGCCGACAAGGAAAAAGCCGCGCTGGCCGGCATCTCCACCGAAAACCTGGCGCTGAACCTGGGCCTTGCCAATCAGGGCCAGGTGCCGGGCTTTCTGAACCTGGAACGGGAAATCTGGCCCGTGCCGATCAAGCTGCGGCTGCCGCAGCGCGCCCGCAGCAGCCAGCGCGATCTGGGCGCGCTGCCGGTCAAGCCGGACATGAATCCAGCCGCGCCGCCGCTGACGCTGGCAGAATTAGGTGAATTCGTCGAATCCGAAACCGAGCTGCCGATTTTCCACAAGGACCTGAAGCCGGTCGTTTATGTCATGGCGGAACTGGAAGGCCGCACGCCGGCCGAGGTGATCGCCGACGTCAGCGCCGACCTGAACAGCAGCGACGATTCGGCGCCGGCCTGGGATAACCGCACGTTCCTGAATTCGGGCGGCGGCCTGCCCTGGCACCTGCCCGACGACATCAGGCTGGAATGGGGCGGCGAAGGTGAATGGAAAATCACCGTCGACGTGTTCCGCGACATGGGCCTGGCGTTCGCGTTCGCGCTGGTCGGCATCTTCTTCGTGCTGCGCGTGCAGACCGAATCGACGACACTGTCGCTGATCATCATGTCGGCTATCCCGCTGACCGTGATCGGCATCATGCCCGGCTTCTGGCTGCTCAACCAGTTCGGCGAGCGCGTCATCAACGGCAGCCCCGATCCGGTGCTGTTCACGGCCACAGCCATGATCGGCATGATCGCGCTGGCCGGCATCGTGGTCCGGAACTCGCTGATCCTGATTGAATTCATCACGCAGGCCAGAAAAGAAGGGCTGGCGCTGAAGGACGCGCTGCGCCAGGCCGGCACGATCCGCATGCGCCCGGTCATGCTCACGGCCGGCACGACGCTGCTCGGCAACATCGTGATCGTGCTCGATCCGGTGTTCAGCGGTCTGGCCATCGCGATCATTTTCGGCATCCTGGCTTCGACGGTGTTCACGCTGTTCGTGATACCGGCCGTTTATTACCTGATCTACTCGAAAAGCGAGCTGTCCACCTCATGACCACATCCAATCTGAAAACGCTGGCGCTGTCCGCCGTGACCCTGCTGATCCTTCTGCTGATGATTCTGTGGATGGCCGGCGCCTTCCACAGCAAGATCGAGCCGCAAACCCTGCCGGAGCGTTCGGCCTACCAGGGCCCGACGCTGACCGTCGAGCGCGTGACGCTGCCGGCTTACGAGAAAGCCACCGGCACGCTGGAAGCGACGCAGGCCGGCGACATCAGCGCCCAGATCCAGGCCCGCATCAAGGCCATCCATGTCAAGGCCGGCGATACGGTCAAGCCCGGCGATCTGCTGGTCACGCTCGATGACGAGACCATCGCCGCGCGCACGGCCCAGGCGCGGGCCAACATCAACGCCCTGAACGCCCGCCTGGCCGGCGCCGAGGCGCATTACCGGCGGACGCAATACTTATACGCCAAGGAAAGCGCCACGCGCGCCGACCTCGACGCGGCCCGGAGCGAGTACGAAAGCCTGAAAGCGCAGAAAGCCGCGGCCCGGTCGCAACTGACCGAAGCCAGCTCTACGCAGGACTACGGCCGCATCCGCGCTACATTCCCGGCCCGCGTCATCGACCGTCATGCCGAACCGGGCGAGATCGCCTATCCGGGCCGGAAGCTGCTGACCCTGTACGATCCCGCCGCGCTGCGCATCGAGGCTTATATCCGCGAATCGGTCGCGGTGGGCCTGCAGGCAGGCCAGTCGCTGGAAGCCGATGTCGAGGCGCTGAAGCTGACCGTGCCCGCGACCATCGAGGAGATCGTGCCGGCCGCCAATCCCGATGCGCGCACGTTCCTGGTCAAGATGCGCATCGAGAATCGGCCCGGCCTGTATCCGGGTATGTTCATCCGCTTGCGGATTCCGCAGGGCGAGGAGCAGGTGTTGGCGATCCCGCGGAGCTACGTGCACAGGGTCGGCCAGCTCGATGTCGTCTGGGTGCTGCACAACGGTCAGATCGAGCGCCGCTTTGTGCGCACCGGCAGGCCGCTGCCCGACGGACGCATCAGGATCGTCTCGGGCCTGGCGGGCGGCGAGCAGCTCGTGCCGCCAGATAAGGCAATGTCGGCGGTGGGGCGTCAGCCGGATTAAAAATGGCATTTGATGCCGCCATCCATCATCGCCGTTCCATCCGCGTGCAGGGGTACGATTATTCCCGGGCGGGGGCTTATTTCGTCACCCTGTGTACGCAGAACCGGGAATGCCTGTTCGGGGCGATCGCGGACGGGGAAATGGGATTGAATGAGGCAGGACGGATGATGGAACACTGGTATCTGGAATTGCAGAACAAATATCCGGACATGCAATGCGATGCATGGGTCTGCATGCCGAATCATCTGCATTTTGTCGTCGTCAACACGGGTGAACCGTTGGCCGATGGTGAACGTATTGTAGGGGCGGACCTGCGTGTCCGCCCTGTTTCCGGTGCACGACGGGTTACCGGAGAACCATTGGCCGAGGGTGAACCGTTGGGCAGGGGCGAACACACAGGTTCGCCCCTACCGGCCGTGGTGCAATGGTTCAAGACCATGACGACCAATGCCTATATTCGCGGGGTCAAACACAACGGATGGACGCCGTTTGCCGGCAAATTATGGCAACGCAATTATTGGGAACGCGTCATCCGCAATGAAGAGGAATTGAACCTTATCCGTGAATATATTCACAACAATCCGGCGCAATGGGAATCGGATCGCCTGTACCGGGCGGATGCATCGTAGGGGCGGACCTGCGTGTCCGCCCTGTTTCGGGTGCACGATGGGTTATCGACGAACCGTTGGCCAAGGGTGAACCGTTGGGCAGGGCGAACACACAGGTTCGCCCCTACATATCCGCCCTGTTTAACCAAACAACCGCCTGACCCATTTTTCCAATTCCAGAATCAAAAACAACGCCAGGCTGACGCCGAATATCTCCAGCCCATGCACGAAATCGACCGGCCGCGTGTCGAAAAACCGCTCCATGAACGGCGCGTAGGTGAAGATGGCCTGGAGCGTGATGACCGCCAGAATCGCGATCCATATCGCCCGGGAGCTGAACAGCCGCCTGAACGACAGCGACGACCCGCTCAGATAGCGCACGTTCAGCAGGTAGAACACTTCCAGCATGACCAGCGTGTTGACGGCATAGGTGCGCGCTTCCTCCAGCGTCGAGCCGTGCTGCTGGGTCCACAGGAACATGCCGTAGATGCCGATCAGGAAAAGCACGGACACGAACATGATGCGCCAGACCAGGAATACCGACAGCATGGCTTCATTCCGGCGCCGGGGCGGGCGGCGCATGACGTTGGGCTCAGCCGGCTCGAACGCCAGCGCCATGGCCAGCGCCACGGAACTGACCATGTTCACCCAGAGGATCTGCAGCGGCGTGATCGGCAGCGTCAGGCCGGCCAGCACCGTCGCGATGATGCTGAGCGATTCGCCGCCGTTGACCGGCAGCAGGAACAGAATGGCTTTTTTCAGGTTGTCGTAGACGTTCCGGCCTTCGCGCACGGCCTGCGCGATCGAGGCGAAATTGTCGTCGGCCAGCACCATTTCCGAGGCTTCCTTGGCGGCCTCGGTGCCGGTCCGGCCCATGGCGATGCCGACGTCGGCCCGCTTCAGCGCCGGCGCGTCGTTAACGCCGTCGCCGGTCATGGCCACGACGCTGCCGCCGGCCTGCAGTGCCGTCACCAGGCGCAGCTTGTGCTCCGGCGACGTGCGCGCGAACACGTCGACGCGTGCGGCCACGTCGATCAAGGCCGTGTCGTCTATCTGGGTCAGTTCATGGCCGGTCATGACGTCCTCGGCGTTGGCCAGATGCAGCTGCGCGGCAATCGCGCGGGCCGTGGCCGCATGGTCGCCCGTGATCATCTTGACGCGGATGCCGGCGGCCCGGCAAGCCTTGACGGCTTCGATCGCTTCCTCGCGAGGCGGGTCGATCAGGCCGACCAGGCCCAGCAGGATCAGGCCGTCGTCGAGATCCGAGAAATTCAGCTCGATCTTGTCCGGGTCGACCGGTTTGTAGGCGATACCCAGCACGCGCTGTCCCTGCGAGGCGATCTCCTCGATCGAGGCGGTCCAGTAGTTAGGATTGACTGGCACGTCCGCGTCGTTTTCGCGCTGCAATTGGCACAGTTCGATCAGGCGTTCGGGCGCGCCTTTGACGCTGATAAAGCCGTGACCTTCATGGTCATGATTCAGGGTCGCCATGAACCGGTGCTGGGCGTCGAACGGAATCACGTCGGTGCGCGGATAATGACGCTGTGCTTCGACCGGATCGATATCGCCTTTGATCGCGGCCGCCAGCAGCGCGCTTTCCATCGGATCGCCGTCGGCCACCCACAGGCCGTTTTTCCGGCGCAATGCCGAGTCGTTGCACAAGGCGCCCGTTTGCAGGATCCTGGCGAGAATCGGACGCTGCGCCGACGCAACGCGGTCGCCGCCCGACAGAAATTCGCCGGACGGGTCGTAGCCTACGCCGCTGGTCTCGTACCGTTCGGTCGAGGTCACGACCGAGCGCAACGTCATCTCGTTTCGGGTCAGCGTGCCGGTCTTGTCCGAACAGATAATCGAGACGGCGCCCAGCGTTTCGACCGCGGGCAGGCGGCGGATGATGGCGTTGCGCGAGGCCATGCGCTGCACGCCGATGGCCAGCGTGACGGTCAGGATGGCGGGCAGGCCTTCGGGAATGGCCGCGACCGCCAGACCGACCACGGTCATGAACATCGCGGACGGGTCCTCGCCCTGGACCTGCAGGCCGAACGCGAAGACGCCGCCCGCGATCAGCAGGATCGCCAGGGTCAGCCAGCGCGAAAACACCGCCATCTGTTTCAGCAGCGGCGTGGTCAGTTCCTCGATGCCCGACAGCATGCCGCTGATGCGGCCGATCTCGGTATCGGCGCCGGTTCCGACCACGACGGCCTTGCCGTGCCCGGCCGCGACCAGGGTGCCCGAATAGGCCATGGAAAAGCGGTCGCCGAGATCGGCCTCTTCCTGAACCGGATTCACCGATTTTTCCACCGCGACCGATTCGCCGGTCAGCACGGCCTCCTGTATCTGCAGGCCCTTGGCCGTGATCAGGCGCAGGTCGGCCGGGACTTTGTCGCCCGGTTCGATCATCACGATATCGCCCGGCACCAGATCCTCGGCCGGAATGCCGCTGCGATGGCCGTTGCGGATGACCGTCGCGCGCGGCGCCAGCATGTGCCGGATCGCATCCAGCGCCTTTTCGGCCTTGCCTTCCTGCACGAAGCCGATGATGGCATTGAGCACCACCACGGCGGCGATGACGTAGGTATCGACCCAGTGATCCAGCAGCGCCGTGACGACGCCGGCCGCGATCAGCACATAAATCAACAGGTTATGAAACTGGGCCAGAAAGCGCCTGAGAGGGCCGCGCGTTTTCGGCTGCGGCAGGCGATTGGCGCCGAACTTCAGCAGGCGCATTTGCGCGTCATGATCGGACAGGCCGTCCTGAGCGGTTTCCAGCCGCTCGATAACCTGTTGAGCCGGCAGGCTGTGCCAGTTAATCCGTTCAACTGTTTTGGCGTTTTTACCCATATCGACCTCGTCGCTGTTGTGTTGTGTCTCGTGAAAAACCCCGAACGAGCCCCGGCCGGATATGGCAGAGAGTGCGGCAGGGTTGCTCCAGGTTGCTGATTCTACATGTACATTTTATGGATCATGAAAGCGATGACTTGCCGGGCATTGTGCTGGCGCTCGAATGCACGGCAGTCATAAGCGAGCGTTCGGTTATGGTTCAGTATTCAGTCATAGCCTGACCTTGTATACAATGATTGTCATTAACTTTATTCCATCCGGGACTTTTCCAGCAGGCGCGCGCAGGGCCGGGCGCGCGGCAGTCAGGTCCCCGAATATGCCGGGAGAAAATCATGCGGAACTGGCTGAAATGGCGGCTGTTGACTGTTAGCGTTGGCCTGCCGCTCGCGGCCTGTACGGTCGGGCCCGACTATAAACGCCCCGCCATGCCGGTGCCGGCTGAATTCAAGGAGCTACAGGGCTGGACGCAGGCGCGGCCGCGCGACCATGAAATTGCCGGCGACTGGTGGCAAATCTTCGACGATCCTTACCTGAACGCCCTGGAGCGGCAAGTCGACGTTGCCAACCAGTCCATCGCCCAGGCCGAAGCCCAGTTCAGGCAGGCGCAATCGCTGGTGCAGGGCGCGAAATCCGCCTATTTTCCAGTCGTTTCGGGCACTCTGTCGGCCAATCGCTTTCGCGCGGCCAGCGGCCAGAACGTGGCCGTGTCCGGGGTCAGGAGCCTGTTCAACGGCGTCATCAGCCTCGCCTGGGAACCCGATATCTGGGGCAAGGTCCGCCGGCAGGTGGAAGCCGACGAGGCCAGCGCCCAGGCCAGTGCGGCCAGCCTGCAGGCCGTGCGGCTGCTGATGCAGGCCACGCTGGCGCAGAATTACTTCCAGCTGCGCGCACTGGATGAGCAGGCCCGGCGCTTGAACGACACCGTCGACACCTATGACCGGACGCTGACCATCACCCGGAACCGCTATGCCGCCGGCGTCGCCGCCAGGGCCGACGTGATTCAGGCCGAAACACAGCTGGAGTCGGCCAGGGCGCAGGCCATCGATGTCGGCGTGCTGAGGGCGCAGCTGGAGCACGCCATCGCTGTATTGATGGGCAAAACGCCGGCGGAACTGACCATTCCGGAGGCGGCTTTGGCGGCGAAGATTCCGGCCATTCCGGTCAATATCCCGTCGCAACTGCTGGAGCGCCGGCCCGATATCGCCGAGGCCGAGCGTCTGGCCGCGGCCGCCAATGCCCGGATCGGCGTGGCCAAGGCCGCGTATTTCCCCAGTCTCAATCTGGCCGCGACCAACGGCTACCAGGCCAGCACGTTTTCGAGCCTGCTTAGCAACGCCGCCCGCTATTGGGCACTGGGCCCCGCGGCGCTGGCCCTGCCGCTGTTTGACGGCGGCGCGCGCGGCGCCACCCTGGGCGAGACCATTCACAGCTATGACGCGAGCGTGGCGGCCTATCGCCAGACCGTGCTGCTCGGGTTTCAGGAGGTGGAGGACCAGCTGTCTTCGTTGCGCCTGCTCGAGCAGGAAATCAAGGTGCAGGAGAAAGCCGTCGCGGCCGCGCGCAAGGCCGTCGAGCTGACGACCAACCAATACCGGGCCGGCACCGTCAGCTACCTGGAGGTCATGACCGCCCAGACCGTCTCCCTCGACAATGAAATCACGGCGGTTGATCTGCAAAGCCAGCGCCTGATCGCCGCCGTGCTGCTGGTCAAGGCCCTGGGCGGCGGCTGGAGCACCGCGCGGCTGCCAAGCCGCGACGAGGCCGGCGGCGAGACGGAGTGGTCGCAGTTCTTGCCGGTGCCTGTGAATTGAGGGCTGCTGAAGCGCTGGCGAGCAATAGAAAACGACAGACTGTACCGGCCAGAGCGAGTGCTTTTGGCGGCGCGGTGAAGCGCATCAATCGCAAGCGATGCGCCCCGCGCCGCTGCGTATCTCATGGGGGCGGCGCTGTATACGCATTTTGCATTATTCCTCAGGCGCCAAATATGCACTATAAAGGTGGCGTTACGGTAAGCTATTGACACTCTATTTTTAGGCCGGAAGCAGCGCTATGCACGAATTGGACGGTTCCGAACTCTATCACGCACTTGAATACGCCAGAAGACTGGACGAGGAAGAGGCCGGCGAAATCATAAACCGGTTTCGGCTTGAGCAGCCGGCCCTGTGGCAGGCTGTGTTCAACATCTTTCCGGCCGTTATCGCCGGGCAGAATGAGGAGATGTCGGGCCTGTTCATGGTCTTGTGCTTTGATGTCCTGTGTGTCTTTCAGCAAGCTTTCGGTGCCATGCCTTCCAGGGAAGGCATGGACTTCGAGTGGCTGGAGAAGCAGGCCATACTGCTGGAGGCTGAATTGCAGGCTCTGGTCAAGGAGCGGGACATGAACGAGAAGATCAGGAGCCGCCTGCGGGAGCGTTTCCTGCAACGTTCGGCCCAGGGCAGTCCGCAGCCGGGCCTGGTCAGATTTCTCAATCAAGCCGTCGAGGACTTCGCGGCGGAAAGCCCCGACAGGGCGCCGGCCATTCGGGTGACCCAGACCATGATCTTCATCGTGGTTCAGCTGTTCAGCAATCTTTACAGGCATGTGCCGTAAAGCTAAGGGCAGCGTTATGGAATACGCTGCCGGAGACAAGGTTAACCTGAATATTTCACTATTAAGGAATGGGCATAAAATAACTTCCTCAAGTAGTCGAAGGATTTTCCGGTGCAAGCGCGGATTTATCCGCGCAGTGCGAATACCCTGAAGGGCACAAGTACCCATAGGGCATAAATGAATTCGCACCTACAATTGCCTGATTTATTCCATGTTCATTACTTAGTGAAATCTTTATGTTCAATAAAACAATATTATTAGGTGAGCCTGCCTCATATTGTGATAAGGAAGATTGACCTCGGTATGGCCTGGCAATGGAGTTAGCTAAATGTCCTGTTCGGCAATGCACTCGCCATAATGAAACAGCCGGTAATGGCGTGGGCTTATTGCGCGCCATTGTTCGTCGCGGGTTAACGGCAGCGTGGTGATGACGGTGACGATGTCATGCGGCGTGGTCTCCTGATGGAAATCGATCACGATGTCCTCATCGATCAGCCGCGCCTTGCCGAATGGCGCGCGCCGCGTGATCCAGTGCAGGCTCGTGCTGCAATAGGCCAGCAGATAGCGCCCGTCCGACAGCAGCATATTGCAAATGCCGAAATCGTTTAACCGGCTGCAGAGTTCGCCGGCGTACTGGAACATGGCTTTCATATTGGCCGGTTTGCGCGGGTATTTTTGGTCCAGTTCATTGAGCAGCCAGCAAAAGGCGGCTTCACTGTCCGTGTCGCCGACCGGCCGGTGCTTGCCCGGCATCAGCCGTTCTTCATAGCCCGACAACTGGCCGTTGTGGGCGAAGGTCCAAAAACTGCCCCACTGCTCGCGCGTGAACGGATGCGTGTTTTCCAGCGCTACATGGCCGCGGTTGGCCTGCCGGATATGGCCGATGACGGCGCGGCTCTTGATCGGGACATCCTGCACCAGCCGCGCTATCGGCGATTGGTGGCAGGGCATGGGGTCCTTGAACGTGCGAAAGCCCCTGTCCTCGTAAAACGTGATGCCCCAGCCGTCGCGATGCGGGCCGGTGCGCCCGTCGCGATGCATGAGGCCGGTGAAACTGAAGCAGATGTCGGTGGGGACATTCGCGCTCATACCCAATAATTCACAAATGTCGACTTCTCATAAGATTACGATGGCCGCCGTTTTCAGGCCGTTGCCTTATATTGACAGGTGAACGGTTTTTCAAAAAGCCCGCAGCCGGGAGGCATCTTTTTCAGTAGAGACGGTCATACGCCAGAGCCCTCCCGGCCGGACGGGTTATAGACAATTGTCCGTCCGGAGCCGCTTCATAAAAGTCGCCCTGAACCAGAGCAATCCCTGCCTGAGTGATCAGGTCAGCCTGCTTTTTCCGCTCGACCTGTTGCACGATGGCTTGACCGGCCACTGAATCGGCCAATGCTTTCAGGTTTTCCAGTGCCGGGAGCGCGTTGCCGTCAGTAACGGCGCGCTCCAGTTTCGGCGCGTTAACGCGCAGGTAATCCGGTGCCAGTCTGGAGACCAGGTCTCGCACATTGCGGGCGGCATGGAGCGAGGCGATGTTGAGCGCTATGCAATATCCGCGCTTGCGGTAATTGCTCAGGCCTTCAAGCAGCTGGGCGGGGTGCAGCGAATAGAAGTTGTTGACGGTCATTGAAATCACGATATTGCGCGTGGCCAGTCCGCATTTGACGATGACTTCCTCGAAATAGGCGCCGTGATCGCGCTTGATGCCGAAGATATGGCGCGGGTCCACTTCCAGCAACAGTACGCCGTCGAAATGCGTGACGGGTAGATAGTTCAGCATGTGCACGGTGCGGCACAGTCGGTCGAGATTGATTATGGACTCGAAGTCAACCGGCTGTCTGACCGCGTCGGTCAACAGATTTTCAATCTCGTAGGTGTGCCGGTGCCGGCTTTCATAAGTCGAGACGGAGAGCAGCGCCGCATGGCCGGCAATCCGTTCCGGGTGGTCCGCATGGCGTATCGGCGCGAAAAGACTGCCGATCCGGATCGGTCCGAAAAGACCGCTGACCTTGCCGTCCTCGAGAATAAAAGTCCGGACACGGGACTGATGCTCGTATTCGAACCGGTCATTGAAATATTCCACTAACTGTTGTAACGGCATAAATTTATCTCTAAATAAAGCAGTCCAAAAAAAAGGCGGGCCGCGGCCCGCCCAAATAACATCCATGGCAAGAGGAGGAGCGACTTTATGTTCCTTCATATCAAGTCATAAGCGCTTGGCATGCAGTAAACGGAAAAAACCGTTTGTCTGCTGTTGGAGGCTATCTTAATGCGGCGCTTATTTTTAATAAAACGATAAGATTAGATTGATTTATCTAATAAAGTGATAAACTGCTCCCTATTTTTGCTCTTACGGATTCAGAAGCCATGAATTTAAGTCAGATTGAATTGCTGCAGGTTCTGCAGGAAACCGATTTAAACCTGTCCAAGGCGGCGGAAAAGATGCATGTCGTGCAGTCGGCCGTCAGCCGGCAATTGCAGCTTTTCGAAAGCGAGCTGGGCTCGCCCCTGTTCGAACGCAGGGGCAAAAAACTGATCGGTCTGACGCCGCTCGGCCATCAGGTGATGCGGGAAGTCTTGACGATTCACCAGTCAAAACGGAACATCCGCGCGCTTGCGGCCGATTTCCTGGACAGCAACACCGGCACGTTGCGCATCGCCACCACGCACACGCAGGCGAAATATTTCCTGCCCAATCCGATCCGCCGGTTCCGTGAAAAATACCCCGGCGTCAGAATCTACATGATCCAGGCCTCGCCCGAACAGCTGATCGATCAGCTGCATGCGCATAAGGCCGATGTCGCGGTGTGCACGGAAAAAGTCGATGAAGACGCCGAACTGGTGCTGAAAAAATGCTACGAATGGCACCATGCCGTGGTCATGCCGCAAGACCATGCGCTGAGCGAGGGGGCGCTGACGCTGGAGCGGCTGGCGTCCTTTCCGATCCTGACCTACAGTTTCGGTTTCACGGGCCGTTCGAACATCGAGCACGCCTTCGCGGGCGAGGGACTGACGCTGGATATCATCCTGGCCGCGGCCGACACGGACGTGATCAAGACCTATGTGCGCCAGGGACTGGGCATAGGCCTGATAGCGGGCATGGCCTATGATGCGCAGGCGGACAAGGACCTCATGGCCCGGGATTTATCGCACCTGATCCCGCATTCGACGACCAAGATCGCCTATTTGAAGCAGAATTATCTGCCGGTTTATACGCAGCATTTCATTGCCGAGTTGTTGCAGGCGGCAGGGGAGGTAAGGCGTTAATGAGGTAGGGTCGAATTTATTCGACCCGGGACACTCGGGATATACAGGCAGTGCGAATGAATTCGCACCTACAGCGGCTTCAGCATTGTAGGGTACGCATCGCGTACCTTTTCGAAGCCACGATGAATCAACAGGCTTGAAAAGGTATGCAATGCATACCCTACAAGACTTTGCGACTGATCATGCTGTCGGATCGTATTGTCGTTTCAGCCGGGTTTTGGCGCACCAGATCGCGTATCCAGCGGTACAATTCCTTGTTCATATCAGCGCAACCTGCGCAGGCGGATTTCCGAGATCAGCTGGTTGCCGCTAAAGCCCGACAGCGCCTCGCCCAGCATTTCAATCGCAATGGCCGTGCGCAGGCGCTGGGGCAGGCTGCAATAGTGCGCGAATACGATGTTCAGCCACAAGTCCGGTTCGATGGCCAGGTCGTGCCGCTGCCAGTAGTGCAGGGCCGACACATTGCGTCCCTGTTCCTGCAAGGCCTGCGCGAACAGCGTTTCGGTGTGTTCCTCATAAAGATCGCGCAGGTAGTCGATATGCCCCGTCTCGGCCTGGCTGACCGGCACTGCGGTGCGGTTCATGTCGGCCAAGGGCGTAGGCCGGGTTTGCCGCTTCAGTTCGTGGACGATATCGACGAACCCGGCCTGCAGGGTGACGCGGGTCGTATCGAGGCCGGCTTGCAATTCCAGGCCGGGGCTGCGGTTCAGGATGGCCGGCACGGCCGGTTCATCGGCCCAGTCCAACGGGCTCCATTCGGGATGCTGTTTCAGGAAGCGCGCCATGGCGCGGGTCCGGTTCGCGGTCTGCTCCTGCTGCCGCAATGTGAACAGCAGCGTCTTCATGCGGTCGACGATGCTGGCCAGGCGCCCGACGATGCTTTTGTACTGGTCGACGAAACGGATGATTTTGCGCGACAGCTCAGCCGGCGCGGCCCAGTTTAGCCACTCGTAGCAGGCTTCCAGATTGATGCGGTTGAGTTCCTCGACCAGCTGCTGCGCATAGGCCAGCGCCCGCTCGTTTTCGCGGATCTTGCTGGCCAGCGAGTTGACGAAGCCGAACTGGCTGGTGATGGCCGAGAACATGACGCTGATGCTGTTTTCCAGCAGTTCCAGCGATTCGTAGAGCGTGTCGTCGATCTGTTCCAGATGATAGCGGGCCTCGTCCTGTTCGTTACTGTCCAGCGCGAAGCGGTAGGCGGCGATGTCTTCCTCGATGCTGCGGATCATGCGCGCGATGTCGGTATTCTGCCGGTAGCGCGCGTTGCGCAGCAGCAACCGGTCGATCAGGCGCTTGACGTCGGTGGTGAGCCGGTATTCGTCGGCCTGCTCGGACAGGCGCAGGATGCCGGATTTTTTCAGGCTTTCGATGGCGCCGGCGTTCTCGTCGTCGACAAACACGGCGCCCTGGATATAGGCCTCGGCCAGCAGCTCATCGGAACTGCCGAGCTTTCTGATCAGCGCCGCGACCTGTTCATGATCGAAACTCATTGAAACAGCTCCGCCTGTTCGCCGCGGTCTTCGGATTCATCCAGTTCCAGATCCTCGGCGTCGTTCAGAAACGCGATGACCTGATGCAGGTAATCCATCTTGCCGGTCACCAGATAGGTCGCGCCCTGCGGGTTGGGCTTGACCAGGTAGCCGCTTTGCTCCAGCTTTTGCAGCACCCATAGCAGCTGTTCGGCAACGTTGGTCTTGGCCGTGCGGAAGAACGGCATCTGGGTCAGGCGCGCCATCTGCTCGCACAGCGACGGCTCGGGCTCGATCGTCCTGAGCATCTGATGCAGGCGGATTTCGTCGCGGGCGCGGACCGGCCGGTCAGAACCCATGGCAGTCATGACCAGGTCCATCCATTCGACGACCGGGCGCAGTTGCGAGCGGATGTCCGAGAAGGCTTCGCGGATCTGGCCGCGATTGGTTTCGTCGATGACGGTGTAGCCGGCATAGAACGCCTCGCCGCCGTCCAGCGTGCACAGCGCCCGGTCCAGCGGCGCGAGGTAATCGGCGATTTTTTGAAAATGGTCCGGGTTGCGCAGGTAGCCGTATTCATCGGCATAAGCCGTCGGGCAGATGAATTCGCCGCGCAACAGCGCTTCTACTACGGGCTTAAACATGGGCGGTCTCCCTGTGGGTAATGGGCGCCAGCAGCGCGTCGAGCCTGCTGGCCGGTATCGCGACTTCGTGCAGTTTCTGTCGGTCGATCAGGTAGCGCCGGTCGAACAGGCTCAGCACGTTGCGGTCGGCCGTCGGGCTGGCCGAGATGATGCGGATGTTCTGCCGGCTCAGCATGGCCATCATGGCTTCGATATTCTCGGGCGCCAGATCGCCCAGCTCGTCGATCGGCCAGCAGACCACGGTCTGGCTCTCCCTGCGCAGCATGGACGTGACGCCGGTGAAGAACGTGATCAGCGCCAGATAGGACAGGCCCGTGGAGCTGACGTCTTTCAGCTCCCTGGCGTTGCGGGCCTGCTTGGTATGGCCGTTTTCGGAGATCGTGAATTCGATGTCGAACAGCGACAGATGCCGGATCTTGATGCCATCGGCGGGCAGCAGCGTAGTCAGCGCCGTCATGGCCTCGATCAGGGAGACCGGTATTTCTCTGTCGCCGGTCAGCTCTGCCTGCTCACGGTAGTGGCCGTAATGGTCACCGAACTGTTTCAGGGCATGCCAGTAGTCCAGATCGCTCATTTTCGAGCGCACGGTCACGGTGATCTCGCCTAGGGCCGCAAAATGCTTTTCCTGGCTGACGTGTTTTGACAGCAGGGCGCCGGTCGATTTGATGATGCTTTCAAAATTGCGCAGATGCCGGTAGAAGGCATCGACGTCTATGGCATGCAACTCGATCTGCTGGCTGGTCGCCTGCTTGACGTTGGCGACCATTTTCAGCACGTCCTTCAGCGGCTGCTCGATCTCCAAGCCGTCGCGGGCATGCTCTGCCGCGGCTTCCAGCGCCTGATTCCAGGCTTCGGCCAGCTGGCTGCGCTGATGCGTATTGAACAGATGGACGATAGCCTGTCGGCCGTTCAGCAGCGTCTTTTCCAGGCTCCGGCGTTGCTGGATTAAGCCTTGGGCCAGTTTCTGCAAGCTATCGGGCGCGTAATCGGGCAGCGCTTCGTCGATGACCGGCGGGTGGTTTTCGAGCTGGCTGATGGTGTTGTCGAGTTGCGCCAGCAGGCTCTGTGTTTTCTGCAGCGCCTGCTCCTGCTGGTGGATCAGGCTGTTGAGCCGCTCCCTGCCGGCTTTGAAATCACGCTCCATTTGCGCGATTTCATCCTGCAGCAAGGCCAGTTGCTGTTGGCACTCGCCGCGTTGCCGGCACAATCCGGCATGCTGCTGCCATTGCTTGTCCAGCCACAGTTGGTAATGTTCGGCCTGTTCCTGAAACTTTCTGGCCTGTTTCTCTTTGGTTTTCAATTCTTCCAGCTGGCGGCTCAGGTCAATGATCGTGTCGTCGGCGCCGCTTTCCTTGAGATCGGCCTGCAGGCGGGCCTGGATGCGCTTTTGCTCGGTCTGATAGCCGTCTTTTTCCTGTTTGATCAGGGCCTGTATGGCCTGAAGCCTGTTTTGGGCATCGGATTCGATGATGGCCCGTCGGGCCAGATGCTCCTGATGCAGCTGGGTTTGACCGGCGCGGCTTTCTTCGGCGATGGTTTGAAGATCTCTGTCGCAGCGCTTGATTTCGGCCTGCAGAACGTCGATGGTGTGCTGTATATGGGCGCGCGCTTTTTCGATTTCGGCCTTGGCCTGATGATTCAGCCCCTGCTCCTGCTCGTTCAGCGTTTCCTCCTGCTGGCGCGCGCGTTGCGTATGGTGTTCGGCTTTCTGCTGGTCCTGCCGGCTTTGTTCCAGTGTCGCGGATGCCGCGTTCAGGTTGGCTTCCGTGCGCTCGATGTCAGCTTGGGCCTCCTCGATCTTTTTAAACAGGGCCTGCTCTTCGGCCTGCAGGGCTGCCTTGGTGGTTTCCAGCTCGCGGCCGGCCAGCGCTTCAAGATCCAGGCTGAGTCCGTAAAAGCTGGGCTCGACGCCGGGCATGACGGTTGGGTTCAGGCCCTTGTGCTCCAGCAAGTCGGGCGCGATGACGCGGCCGATGGTCTGCTGCCAGCCCTCGACTTCCTGTTCCAGAAAATGCTGCAGCGAGCCTTCGGCCGGCTGCAGCCGCTTCAGACAGGTTTCATGCTGCTGCTGGTACTGCCGCAGCTGCGCTTTTTTGTTCTTTAACCGGGTTTCGATGTCGTGAAAGGCTTCGCGCGCGGCGTAATAGGCCTTGTCGGCGGCCTGCTGCCCGTCCACGGCCTGCCGGATGGCCTGGCGTATCTCGGCCAGTTCCTGCCGGGTTTTTTCGATCTGCTGGGCCAGCGCTTCGGGCATGGGCACGTGCTGGCGCTCGCTCTGCTTGACGGCGCAATCCGTCGTCAATTGCGACTTTTGCTCTTTGAGCGGCTGTGTGCGGGCCTCGCTGTCCTTGACTAACTGCTCCTTGCGCTGCTGGTACTGGGCTTCGGCTTCCGTCAGTTTTTTCTCTCTGTCCAGCGCTTCCGTGGCGCGCTGGTTTTCGAATGCTTGCAGCTGATGGGTATGTTGGTGCTTCAGTTCCGTCAGCTGGTGTTCGTAAATCGCCTTGATGTCTTTGGTTTTGCTTTCCAGCGCCTCGATTTCCTCATTTTTCAGCGTTTGCTGTTCGAGGTACTGACCGAGCAGCGCGCCCTTGATCGCGAAGGTTTCGGCATCCTGCTGTTCGTACTGCTGCTTTTTGTCTTCCAGCGCATTGATCTGGTAATCAAGATCCTTGATCTGTCCATTCAGCTGCCGCGAGGCCTCGTTTTTGGGTTCCAGATGTCGGTCAAAATCCAGTTTCAGCTGCTGGAGCTGGGCTTTGGCTTCATTGATCCGCTCAATGCCTTTTTCCTGTTCGGCTTGAGCCGATTTCTGGCTGTTGCGCGCCAGAAAATGGATGTGCGACAGCTCATTATTGGTATCTTTCAGCTTTTCCGCAGCCTGCAGCAGTGCGTCGAAATAATCGCGCCTGGCTTCCAGCGCTCGCGCGGCGTTGATGTCGGCCAGCCAGGCATCGATGTGGCTTTTGCTGAGCTGGAACGGGTTGCGGCGCTGTTCCTGATCGAGCAGGTTCTGGCTGAGCCTGTCGCGCGAGATGTCGACCAGCATCTGCTTGATGACTTCGAAATCGCCGATTTTCTCGATCACGGCGCCGATGACCTTTTCCATGTGCGTGACCGGCGAGGACGCCATCGAAAACCGCCGCTGCAGCGTGCGAATCCATTTCTTGCCCGAGTTATGGTGATGCTGGATGACGCTGCAGTAGTCGTCGACGCCCATGACGCGGGACGTCTCGACCGGCCCGTTGCGTTTGTACTGCCGTTCGACGGCGGCGCTGTCGCGCGGCAGCTGGTTCTCGTCGACATAGCAGTCGCGGTCGTAAGGCGCGTCGATGAACTTGTAGCGCGCGGTGCGCCCGTCGCTCTGCACCATGACGTGGCAGACCTGCCCGAACGGGCGCTGGTATTCATAGACCAGATAGCTGCTGGCGCGCGGCAGGTAATGGTCGACGAAGCTTTTTTTGCTGCCCGTGCCGGCGACGATGTTGCTGGGCCGCTCGCCCCAGAACAGCTGCATCAGGCGCAGAAAGGTAGTCTTGCCGGCGCCGTTGGTGCCGCTCAGGTTGGTGTGGCCGTCCACGTTCAGCAGCATGGTCTGCCCGGCCCAAAAGCTGTCGATCAGGACAATGCTTTTTAGTTGATAGGTTGTCGACATGGGTGTCCTTGAATTATTGAAGCGTAACTGGCTGATAACAATCGGGAAATGAACAATGCGTATGGGGAGAATCCAGTCGTCCGGCTTCGGCCGGTAGCGGGTATAGTCTGAAAATCGTGCTATTTTAGCATTTCCGATGCCTGCATGAACCTCGGATTTAAGCGCGGCGGTTATTGGGTTGGGAGGAACTGCAAGAGCCGGTGTGGGTCTTTGATGTGCCAACTCTATAAAAACAGGCGGCTTCCGTTAGTTTGTGAGCCGCTCAAAATTGTGTTGTTTTATTGAAGGAGTTCACCATGAGCGAAAACATAATCCCCTGCGATCTGCATGACTATATCGAAGTGGCTTGCCTGTACGGCTATGAAGTCAAGCTGAAACTGAAGGACGACCAGGTCCTGACCGGCAAGGCGATCAATGTGGTGACATCCGAGGACAAGCACGAATATCTGATTATCGATAACGGACAGAAGCTGCAGGTGGATCTGGCTCAGCTGGAGTACCTGCATGTGTTGACGCCAAACGCCAAATTCCAGGATATCTCATTCGTGGATATGCCGAAAAACGGCCAGTTTACGGCCCATTGATCCGGTTTTAGCATCAATGAGCCAGAATGTGGGGTGTGAGAGGGCTCAGGCTACGCGGGCAGCGGTTTAAAACGCGATGTTCTCAATCATTTCCATATCGGCATCATTGAGCTCGAAGTCATAAACTTCCAGGTCCTCTTCCATGTGACGCTGGCTGGTCGTTCCGGTCAGCGGGATCATGCCCCGCTGCATCGCGAACCGGAACACGACCTGCGGCACGGAGCAGCTCAGCCTTTCCGCAATCCGATGAACTTCCGGCCGGCTTAGCTCGGTCGCGTTGGCCGTCAGCAGCGAGAAGCCCTGATAGCGTATGTCATGGGCCTGGCAGAGTTCGCGGATCCTGACATCCCATTGGGTGCGCGCGAAGCACCGGTTCTGTACGAAGGCGGGCATGATCTCGGTTTTGTCGATGAGCAGCTTCAATTGGTCGAAACCGACATTGGAAACGCCGATCAGCTTCACTGAACCGGCTTTCTGCAGTGTCTGCAGGGCCCGCCACACTTCCCAGTCGGCCGCGTTCAGGCCGTGATTCACGGACGGGCCGTGCAGCAGGTACGAGTCCAGATAGGTTGTGTCCAGATGCGTCAGCGAGCTTTCGAATGATTGCATGACCTGCGTGGTGTAGTCCGCTTTCGGATCATAGGGCAGGCGATGATCCTGGCTGTTCAAGTAGGTGAATTTCGATTGCAGGAACAGATCGCCGCGCTCCAGGCCTGTTTCGATCAAGGCATGCCGGGCGCCTTCGCCGACGCCGGCTTCGTAATAGTGCATGCGCTGGTTGGCGGTGTCGATGCCGCGAAAGCCGGCAATGATTGCCTGTTGCGTCAAGGTTTCGGTCTGAGCCTCCTTCCAGGCCGTTCCGTACAGAAGCGTCGGAACCCTGACGCCTCTATGCGTGACATAACGGTTGATCTTGCGGGAACTGTCTGACATGCCGGCCTCCTGATGCTCTGCGCACTGGTTCGTGGATTGGATAGTAACTAAAGAGCGCGGACCGGGCAAGGAGTTCCTGCGGCGCCTTAAAACTTGCGGGACTCGGGCAGGCCTGTGGGGGCAAGTCCGGATTCAGCTCTCGAATGACAGCTTGTTGCCGAACACGCCCTGCCAGTCCTGGGTAAACCGGTCCACGGCCGGCTGGACTGCCGGATGGGCAAACATCTGCGCCGCGACGTCAACCGGCAGCGTGATCGCGGCGACGCCCGACTTCAACACCTCCACGACCTGTTGGGTGTTCTTGAAACTGGCCGGCAGGATCTTGCTGTCCAGGCCATGCCGGTCGAGCAGCAACTGCAGATCGGCCACGGCGCCGGCGCCATCGGCACCCATGGCATCGATGCGGTTGACGTACGGCGCGAGGTAGTCGGCACCGCACAAGGCCGCCAGAAAGCCTTGCTGCGCGCTGTAAATGGCCGTCGCCAGCACGGGGATGTTGTCGGCTTTCATTTTCCGGATCGCGGCAAGTCCGATCTCCGTTGCCGGAACCTTGACGACGATATCATAAGGCAGCGCACGAATTTGCGCGGCTTCCGCAACCATGTCGTCGACCGTCTGGCTGACCACCTGGACATGAAACCGGGTATAAGGGCCGATGATCATCGACACGGCGGGTAACAGTTGACTCAGCCCTGTATCTGCCTGGGCCAGTATCGACGGATTTGTGGTTATGCCTTTCACGGGCAGGCAGGCGCTAAACCGCGCCACTTGCCCGACATCGGCCGTATCGAGATATAATTCAATCATTTTTTTTCATCCTGCTTGGTTCGAATGGGAATTCTAACGGAGGTTTTCCGGGAAGGGAAAATAATCGGGCTAACGCGAGGCAAATTGCCAGGCAATTGCGTAATGTTGGCTTTCCAACAGATTTTCTGATGGCCGTTTTCGCCTGCCGCCGGCCTGAACAGGGCCGGTCTTGAACTGTCTTTAAGATTAATTTAAGGTTAGCCGGGCTAGAATTCGCCCATCTTCACAAAAATCATTGTTTTATGAATAAACTCATTCGAGTCGTTTCTTTTTTTGTTCTATGCGCTTTTTTCGCTCAGCCATTTTCGACGGCTGAAGCCATTGAACGCCGCGCGGCGACCGCCGTTTCCAAACACAAGGCGGTAAAAAACCGTAAAGCCGGCCACATCACTCCATCGGCAAGAGAAGCCAGGCGCAGCATGGTTTCATGGTACGGCGCCGATTTTCACGGCAAAAGAACCGCCAGCGGCCAAAAATTCGACATGTATGCCATGACCGCCGCGCATAAAACATTGCCCCTGTTATCCTACGCCAAAGTCACCAACCCCAAGAATAACCGCAGCGTTATTGTGCGCATCAATGACAGAGGCGCTTTCCCCGGCAAAAGGGAGATGGATTTGTCCTATGCGGCCGCCAAAAAACTCGGCATTCACAATCAAGGCATCGGCTCTGTGGTCATCACGCCGATAAGCCGCGATCAAGCCTTGGCGGAAATGCGCCATGGCGGCAAGGCGGATAAGCGCGGTTAGATTGTGATCAAAGTTTAAAGATGTGGCCGACCGGAGGGGGCGGTGTTTGTACCCGCCTCATAACCTGATTATGAGTTTTAATACCAATCGCGTAACACGAAAATTAAAAATATCTGAGCACGCTGCAGCACCCGTATGATCCAGCCTGGCGATGACTTCTTCGTTCGCAAGCGTTATAAGGTCCGTGTAAAACACCGATTAAACCTGTATGATGATGAAACTTGGAAAGTATCTGCTTTTCAAATATTTATTTCCGGACCTCTATCCGGCAATTACATCAAAGGTTTTAAATATTATGAATATCATCAAAAAAACAGCACTGACTTTTATTGTCGCGATTTTCCTCGGTACAAGCAGCGTTACCGTTTTCGCCGAAGAAGCGGCGACGGAAGAAGTGACAACGGAAGAAGCAACCAGTAGTTCAGCGGCGAGCATCAATGAAACTATTGCGCATGTTGAAAAAGCGTTAGAAGCGGTAAACGCAAGCGATTTTGCTGCCGCCCATTTACATTTAAAATCAGCGCGTGCCTCTTCCGATAATATTGTCGGGGATGACGCCGTCGTAAAAAAGGCCAATGGAAGCGTTATTCAAGGACAAATACAATCCAAACGCGGTAATGTCAAAAAAGCAGCTGACGAATTAAATAAGGCGTTAGAGTTGTATAAATCGCTGTTATAAGGATGCCTTTAAAGCTCAAGGCCAGACTTGGTCTTGATGTCTTTTGATATTTCTTTAACTTAAAGCTTCGGAGTTCAAGAAATAGATATTGCCTGTAAATCATGGACAGCTAACCGTCAGATCGGTAAAAAATGAACTCCGAAGCTTTAATAATGGCTACAGGGTGCAACGCGCGGGTTAGGCTGAAACTGCGGTGCAGCCCAACCAATCCAGGCATTAAGGAGCGCAACGCTACGTTGAGCCGGAAATTCAATACCGGATTAAAAACGCGCCGATCTTTGAAATCCGCATATTCCTGGCTGTAATTTTTGATTTTGTTCTAGGCCGATTCCATCTCAGGGTAAATAATCGCTTAATGCTAAGCCGCCCCTCCCTCTATCCGACCTGGCCTATTGCGCATATCATCGTCATGTCCATTTGGGCTAGAATAGCCCCTCTTGCCATCCCACGAGGTTATTGCCATGTCTGAAGCCTTAACGATTCTGTCTCCTGTCAAGCTTGGCCCTTACGACTTGCCTAATCGGCTGGTCATGGCGCCATTGACGCGTTGCCGTGCCGACAGCGGCGGCGTTCCCAACGCGTTGATGGTGGAATATTACCGGCAGCGTGCCGGTGCCGGCCTGATCATCAGCGAAGGCGCGCCGGTTTCGCCGCAAGGCAAGGGCTATCCGTACACGCCCGGCATTTATAACGATGCCCAGATTCAGGGCTGGCAGGCCATTACTTCGGCCGTGCATGAACGCGGCGGCCGTATTTTCCTGCAATTGTGGCATGTCGGGCGCATTTCCCACCCGGCGCTGCAGCCGGATGGCGCGCTGCCGGTCGCGCCGTCGGCGCTGAAGCCGGCCGGGCAGGTATTGACCGAGCAGGGACTGTTCGATTTTGTCACGCCGCGCGCGCTGGAACTGGCGGAAATACCGATGATCATCGAGCAGTTCCGCCATGCCGCCGATTGCGCCCGTCAGGCCGGATTCGACGGCGTGGAAATCCACGGCGCCAACGGCTATCTGCTCGACCAGTTCCTGCGCGACGGCACGAACCGGCGCGCCGATGCCTACGGCGGCGCCACCGCCAACCGTGCGCGCCTGCTGCTTGAGGTTGTCGAAGCCGTCGCGTCGGTCTGGGGTTCCGATAAGGTCGGCGTGCGGCTGTCGCCGCTGCAGCCGTTCAACGATATTCGCGACAGCGACCCCCAGGCCACTTTCGGCTATGTGGCCGAACAGCTGAATCGCTTCAACCTGGCCTACCTGCATATCACGGAGATGGGCAAGGAGGCGCCCGGTGCGGCAGGCCCCGCGTTTAACCTCGATGAATTGAGACCGTTATATAACGGCACCTATATCACCAACGCCGGTTACACGGCTGAAACGGCGACGGCGGCGATTGCCGAAAACCGTGCCGACCTGGTCGCTTTCGGCAAGCTGTTCATCGCCAATCCGGATCTGCCCGAGCGCTTCGCCAGAAACGCGCCGCTGAACGAGCCCGATGCCGACACGTTTTACCAGGGCGGGACGCAAGGCTATACCGACTATCCTTTCTTGTCCGACTGAAATACAGGATGGAACCGAGCCCGACAGTTCCTGCCCCGATGGCGCGGCACTGAACAGTAATCAAGCCGGAGGCATCAAATCCAGGGCATTGGCCGCAGATCTTCGAGCGGCTGGGCAAGCAGTTCCCGGGTCCCCGCATCGGCTTTGGCGAACCCGGCACCGTCAGGGAGTCGAAAAAAGATGAATATATCTCCGCCATTATTCAAAATCGATCGGCATCAGGCCTTGGTTTTCGCTTTTCCCACAAAACGGTCGATGGCGTCAGGGACAAGTTTTTCCGCGAACCCGGCAAAAAACGACATGACCAGCAATTTGGAAAAATCCTGAAGGCTGTCCATTTGCAGACAGGCAAAAAAACCGGTGATGTTATGGGTGCATTCGCGTTCAGGGTCCTTTGTGACCTTGGGCAGCACACTATCGAGAATCTGGGCGTTAAAGAGGAGTTTTAGCGTTTCGGATTCCCATAAGACCACAAACAGCAGGGCAAAAAGCGCGCCGGAAAAAAGCGCGGCGAGGCCGTCGAAATAGCTGCTGCGAAGCTGCAGGAACGCCATATACATTTCGCTTTGAATGCGCAGCACCGCCATGCGCCGCTGAAAGCTGATATAGGCGCCGAAGGCGCCGAAGCAGATGACGGAAAACACTAAAAAATAGGCGCTATACGGATTGGCCGGGTCGGGATTATTGGCGCCGGGGCCGGAGATCGCCAGCAGATGGGCCAGAATCGCGACAAACACATAGGTTACCAGCAGGCTGGCCCGCGATCTGATCTTGTGACCTTTAGTCGCTACCGCATAGGTCCAGTAAAGCTGATGGGTCAGATAAATAGCTTGCTCACGCAACACATCATCGCCCGGATTGTTGTCGCCAAGCTCCGCCACCGCTTGCTCGTAGGCAAGATAACGGTCGGTGTCCGTGATTGATCTGAACTGGACGCGCAAATGCTGTTCCTTCAAGACCAGATTGGGCTTTTTGAGTTGTTTGATGATGGCAATCTCGAGCAGGCACAGATCGTCCCAGCCGATATATTCATTGGCCTTATAGGCTTTGATCATCCTGCCGATTTCCGATGGCGAATTCTCATTTTCGGTCCCGCCGCTGACGTAATACTCGGACAGGAGATGCCTGAACTTGCTGCTGCGGTAGCTGAATATCGACGGCCCCCATATGCCGATAAACAGCCATCTCGCGACCGCGGACAGCTTTTTAAAGGCAGTCTTTAATTCTTCATTCATTTCTATATCCCCCCACAAAAATTTATAGTTATAACTGATGCTACGCAGACAATTGACTCAGGCGCCGGCAGGGGCGGACTCGGTTAAAAACTTCCTCCGCCATTCCTTCAGGCTAAGGCCGTCCTTGTGGGAGCGATGCCTTTATGCCCTTCGGGTATACATCGCGACTTGCCGGGTGGTATTGAATCGCGATGTAGGCATCGCTCCCACTACTGCGGTTGCCCCCATTTAAAAACCCGGCCGGTCAGCCCATGTTCGAAGCTGCGGACGGCATGAGCCTCTGCCTGTGCGTAACGTCAGGTTATAAGCCAGGCAAGAGCGGCGCAAGAGCACAACCACATGCGAGGATCGCTTGAATCCCGCCGGATCAATGGCTTTCCTGAGTGCCTGGCAATTGATTCTAGTACTTAGGTAGGTGCGGATTTATTTATGCCCTATGGGTACTTGTGCCCTAGAGGGTATCCGCACAGTGCGAATAAATTCGCACCTACAGTTTAACCGTCATAATTAAATTGGCTAAGTACTGGTACTGTACCGTTTATAGGCCAGACGCGGCCGGTTGACAATAAAAATATGCAGCCGGATTTTTCCGGCATCAAGATGCGTCACTGGCGCCGTCTGAAAGCCGCGCGGTACCCGATTGCGGTATAACCCCGCGGAATATCGAACCGGTCGGGACCGGCATTTTCCGCCCAAACCGGGCCTGAGATAGGGCCTTAATAGTTGTCGGATTTGTTGCGGAGGGCTGGCGCCAGGGGCGGGCATTTTTCATTGACAATATGGGACACCCTAGGTAGTATCCGGAAAAGTCTAACAGCTCACCTGATAATTTTAGTTGAAGGTCAAAAAAATTGAATGTTAGGAACATTAATTGTGCTGCTGCCTGCGCCGCGCCCGGTTACTTGATGGCCTGTCGCGGTTCCGGGCCCGCTTCCAAAGCGCCAGGCACGATTAAAATACCCGTCGCCATGCCCGTGTTTCGGGCGCTTCTTACACCGACCCCTCCTGGGCGCGTACGCCGGGATTCAGGATCATTCCCGTTTGGAGTGAAATCGTGGTAATGCTGTTTCGCCTTTTTTTCATACCGGTTACACTTACTCCGTTCCAAGTGGCTTTTTTGCCGATTCAATGCTTTGGTGTTTTTAAGCTTCGGTCCATCCGCTATTTTGATCAAACGTTAAAAAATGGATCCGGCGATATGTATGATGAGTTTCAGGCCGCGTCCATGCTGTATCCTGCTTAGTTTTTATCAACAATTCTTTCCATTGACCTTAAAAATTTGCCACCTATGCGTTATTTTCAACTTTCTATTTTTTTCACCATCGTCTGCCTGATCGCGGCCTTTATTTTCGGCGGTATCGAGGGCGCGGTTCTGGCGTTGATTCTGGGGGTGCTGGAAGTCAGCCTGTCTTTCGATAATGCCGTCGTTAACGCCTCTGTTTTAAAACGCATGTCGCCTGTCTGGCAGCAGCGTTTTCTGACCTGGGGGATTATCGTCGCCGTGTTCGGTATGCGGTTGCTGTTTCCGATTCTGATCGTCGCGTTCGCGACCGGCCTGAGCTTGTCCTCGGTCACCGATATGGCGCTTAGCGAGCCCGATCAATACGCTAAATACTTACAGGACGCGCATGCCTTTATCGCCGCCTTCGGCGGGACTTTCCTGCTGCTGGTGTCGTTCTCTTTTCTGTTTGACGAGGCGCGCGAAACTTACTGGCTGGGCCGGCTGGAGAAAAAAGTCCAGGAGCTTGGCAAAATCGATGCCGTGGCCTCTACATTATCGTTGCTGTTATTACTGGTGACTTATGCGATTGTTGAAGAACCGCATCAGCATGATGTGCTGTTCGGCGGCGTCTGGGGCATTTTCCTGTACGGGCTGGTCAGCAGTCTGGACCGGTTTTTCCAGGTCGAGACCGAAGACGAGGATGCGGCTGTCGCGGATACCATCAAACAGGGCGGCGTCATGGCGTTTTTGTACCTCGAACTGCTGGATGCCTCTTTTTCCTTTGACGGCGTGATCGGCGCCTTCGCGATTACCCGCGACATCGTGATCATCATGCTGGGTCTGGGTATCGGCGCCATGTTCGTCCGTTCGCTGACCGTGTTTCTGGTCAACAAGGGCACGCTGGACGAGTATGTGTTCCTGGAGCATGGCGCCCATTACGCGATAGGGGCTTTGGCGCTGATAATGTTGATCAGCACCCACACGCCGATTCCGGAAGTGTTTACCGGCTTGATCGGCGCGGCATTCATTGCCCTGTCTGTTTTATCCTCGATTCGCTTTAAGAAAAAAGAAGCGGCGAATTCCTCTTCATAAAGTACTACAGGAGATTACGCGATGGCTATTTCATTGAGTAAAGGCGGCAACATCAGCTTAAGTAAAACCGATCCGCAGTTGAAGAACATGCTGGTCGGTTTGAGCTGGGATGCCAGATCGACCGATGGATTGGATTTCGATCTCGATGCCAGTGTGTTCATGGTCAAGGACGACAACAAGGTCCGCGGCGATCACGACTTCATTTTTTACAATCAGCTCAAGTCGACCTGCGGTTCCGTCGAGCATACCGGCGACAACCGCACCGGCGAGGGCGACGGCGATGACGAGGTGATCAAAGTGGTCCTGGATAAGGTGCCGCAAGACATTACCAAAATCGTCGTGGCGGTGACTATCCATGATGCCGAAGCCAGGCGACAGAATTTCGGGCAGGTGCATAATGCCGCGATCCGGCTGGTCAACCAGGATACCAATAATGAGGTGACCCGCTATGATTTGAGCGAGGACGCTTCCATCGAAACCGCGATGATCTTCGGCGAAATCTACCGGCATAACAACGAGTGGAAGTTCAGGGCCGTCGGCCAGGGCTATTCCGGCGGCTTGAAGGCGCTGGCCATCCAGCACGGTATTCAGCTGTAAATCTTAATTTCAAAGTGTTCCAAAGAGCATATAACGACAACAACGTAATAAGGAGACAATCATGGCTGTATCATTATCCAAGGGCGGCAACGTCAATCTGAGCAAGGAAGCCCCCGGGCTCAATAAAATACAGGTAGGCCTGGGCTGGGACGCGCGCGTAACCGACGGCGCGGCGTTCGATCTCGACGCCAGCTGCTTTCTGGTAAAAGCCGACGGCAAAGTCAGAAGCGATGCCGACTTCTGTTTCTACAACAATAAAAACGTGGCCGACGGCGCCGTGGTTCACATGGGCGACAACCAGACTGGCGACGCGGAAGGCGATGACGAAACCGTCAAGGTCGAGCTTTCAAAAGTACCGGCGGACGTCGACAAAGTGGTGTTTTCGGTCACGATTCACGAAGCCGACACGCGCAATCAAAACTTCGGCCAGGTTTCCAAGGCCTATATTCGCATCGTCAATGAAGAAAACGGCACTGAAATCGCCCGTTTCGACTTGAGCGAGGACGCCTCCATCGAAACCGCGATGATCTTCGGCGAAATCTACCGCCATGGCACGGACTGGAAGTTCAAGGCCGTAGGCCAGGGATTCGCGGGCGGCCTGGGCCCTCTGGCTTCATCGTTCGGCGTCAACGTCTAATACTGCCGGGGAAAGCTCATGCAGATCCGTAAAGGCCAAAGGCTGCCTCTGGCGCAGCTATTGCCCGAAAGCCTGCCCGGCGGATCATTTCAGATTCAGGTAGGCATGACCGGGTTGACAGCCGAAGTCGATTTTTCCTGCTTCGGCGTCGATGGCGATCAGAAATTATCCGATGACCGCTACATGACCTTTTTCAACCAGCCGAAAACGCCTTGCGGATCTGTCTCGATTTCCCTCATGAACAACCGGATAAACGGTTTTTACTGCACGTTGTCGTCCTTGCCGGATTCGATAGACCGGCTCGTGATTACCGCCACTATCGACGGCTCGGAGACCATGAGCCGCGTGCAGTCAGGTTTTCTGAGACTGGTCGCGGCAGACCGCCCGGTGGCGGAATTCGCTTTCGAGGGCAAGGATTTCCACAATGAAAAAGCGCTGATTCTGGGCGAGTTCTACCGAAAGGACGGCGCCTGGCGGTTTTGCGCGACCGGCCAGGGCTTCGACGGCGGCCTGCCGGCGCTGGTCAGGCATTTCGGCGGCGAAGTCGCCGATGAGTTGCCAACCGAAACCGATGCCGCCTCTGCCAGATTATCGCTGGAAAAAAAAGTGGCCGAGGTCGCGCCTCAGCTTGTCGACCTTGCCAAAAAAGCCTCGATTTCGCTTGAGAAAAAACGCCTGACGGATGTCGTCGCCCGGGTCGGGTTGGTGCTCGATGCATCCGGATCGATGACCGGCCAATACCGGCGCGGCCGCGTTCAGGAGGTGGTCAACCGGATATTGCCGCTGGCCGTCCATTTCGACGACGACGGCGAACTCGACGTATGGGCTTTTTCGGCAAAACCGCTGGCTTTGCCCGCCGCCACGCTGAGCAATTACGCCGATTACATCGACACGGTAAACGGCGGCTGGCGCAAATGGCGGATGCTTTCGTACAACAATGAGCCCGAAGTGATCAAGGAGGTGCTGGCGCATTACAAGGATACGGCCATGCCGGTGTTCATCATTTTTATCAGTGACGGCGGCGTGGACCAGAATGCGAAAATCAAAAAACTGCTGACCGAGGCTTCAGCGCAGCCGATTTTCTGGCAGTTTGTCGGCATTGGCGGGCGCAATTACGGCATTCTTGAAAAACTCGATACGATGTCCGGCCGGACGGTCGACAATTGCGGATTTTTCGCCCTGGATGATCTTGACAGCCTATCGGAACAGGAACTCTACGACCGTCTGCTTCAGGAGCTTCCCGCATGGTTCGCCGAGGCGAAAAGTAAAGGCATCATCAATTAATTATCAATTCATACAGGATTTACCAATGGCAATTTCGTTACAAAAAGGTCAAAAAATATCCCTGGACAAGGAATCCGGGCAGGCGCTCACCAAAGTGATCATGGGGCTGGGCTGGGATGCGGCGAAAAAAGGCGGCATGTTGGGCGGTCTTTTCGGCGGCGGTGGCGGTTCAGTCGATCTCGATGCCTCGTGCATCCTGTTCGGCGAGGATAACAAGGTTGCCGATACGGTCTGGTTCCGGCAGCTGAAAAGCCGTGACGGCAGCATCGTGCATACCGGCGACAATACCACCGGCGCCGGCGATGGCGATGACGAGCAGATCATCGTTGACTTGTCGAAAGTGCCGGCCAACATCAAATCCCTGGTCTTTACCGTCAACTCCTTTACCGGCCAGACCTTTGACGCGGTTGAAAATGCCTACTGCCGCATGGTCAATGCCGCCAACCAAAGCGAAATCGCCCGCTATACACTGACGACCCAGGGCGCGCACACGGCGCAGATCATGGCTAAAGTCTACCGGCACAATAATGAATGGAAAATGCACGCCATCGGCGAAGCGTCCAACGGCCGCACGTTTGAACAACTGGTTCCGGCCATTATTCCCTACCTGTAAGCGGCTTATTCATGCGCAGTCGGTTTCATAAAGTCTTTTCGTCCTTTCATGCCGCGTTAGAAAATCTCCGTCCGGCCTCCTGGAGGCCGGCATGACGTCGGCTTTCGCGCATGCCCCGGACAGCGTGCAGGCGAATGCGGCAACCGGGGCGACGCCAGCGGATGCGGCCGGCGCAGTCCGGCACCGGCTCGTCGAGCTCAGAACCGGCCAGCTGCATATCACGGCCGAACCCGGCCGGGTGCCGCTGCACCGGTTGCTGGGGTTTGCCTCGCGCATTAACAGCAAACGCGGCTTTTTACTGGTCAGCAAAGTCCTGGGCAAGCATTATCCCGTATCGCCGCGAACCATGGCCTGGTCTTATCGCGCCCTGGCCAGAAGCCTGCTTGCCGGCAACGATTTTTCGGCGCCCTCGCTTTGGATAGGCATGGCCGAAACGGCGACCGGCCTGGGCTATGGCGTGTTCGAGGCGGCTTACGCACTGGGCGTGCGCGATGCGTTGTTCATGCAGACGACGCGCTATCACCTGGCCGGCGGCGACCGGCTTGAATTTACCGAGGATCACAGCCATGCCACCGATTTTTTCCTTTATTATCCAGGGCATGAAAAAGACCGAACGAAGTTTCTGGGCGCCCGGCAACTGGTGCTGATCGATGACGAGATCAGCACCGGCGCGACGTTTGCCCGCCTGATAACGGCCTACCATGCTGTCAATCCGCGCCTGGAAAAAGTCATCATCGTCAGTCTGGTCAATTTCGCCTCGCCCGAGCACCGGCACCGCCTTGAAGCGTCGGCCGGCATCCCGGTGCAATGGGTCAACCTGCTGGCCGGGCAATTGCGTTTCGAGCCTGTCGATGCAAACCCGGAGCAATTTCGCGATCAAACCATCAATGTCGCCGGCAACGGCTTGTGCAAGCGCGATCTGCTGGCCTGGCCCGGCCGGCTGGGCATGGACCGGCCGGTGCGGTTTTCCGATTTGAATATTGCCGGCTTGCTGGCTTTTTTGCCCGACGGCGCGGACAGCCGGCCGATTCTCGTGCTCGGCACGGGCGAGTGCAATCCGCCGGCCTATCTGCTGGGGCGTGCGCTTGAGCGACTCGGTTATCGCGTGACGGTTCAGGCCACGACGCGCTCGCCCATTTTTCCGGAAGGCGCCATCAAGTCAAGACTGCGGTTTACCGACAACTATCAGGATGATATCGATAATTTCCTTTACAACGTTAATCCGGGCGATTTTCGCCTGATCGTGTTTTGCCACGAAACCCCGCTGGTGCCGGGCAATACGCCTGACGGCCTTGATTTTGTCGGCCTCATCAAACAGCTGAATGCCGTCAGCGTGCAATTTTCCTGTCAGGACAATAACCATAATGCAGAGTTTCATTTTTATCGACCTTGACGATACGCTGTTTCAATCGCTGCGCAAGTGCGGGCAGTCGATTGACCCGCGCATGCTAAAACCGCGCGCTTATCTCAAGGACGGCTCGGTGATCTCGTACGCCACGCCCAAGCAGCAACGGCTGTGGCAGTGGCTTTCCGGCGGCGGCCGCATGATTCCGGTCACGGCGCGAAATTTCGACGCCTTTTCCAGGGTCGACCTGCCGTTTACCGAGGAAGCGGTGCTGAACCATGGCGCCGTCATCCTGGACAAAAACCGCCGTCTCGACCCGGAGTGGCAAAGCCGCATGGCCGATGTGCTGCCGCCCTATCACCGCGATCTGCTGGATCTGTGGGAGCAGGTGCAATGCCATGCGCGCCACGAGCCGGCGCTGAAGCCGCGATTGATCGAGGATTTCGGCGTCACCTGGTATGGCGTCGTCAAGCACGCGGCGGCGGACGAGGACGCGCTGGACAAGCTGCTGAACGCGGTGATCAGGCCGCATGAAGCGGTTTTGTCGGGCCGGCTTTACTACCATTTCAACGGCAACAACCTGGCCGTCATTCCCGACGTGATAGGGAAGGCCAACGCGGTCAGTTTTCTGAAGGAACGGTATGCGCGCCTGCATGGGCCGATATTGACGATCGGCATGGGCGACAGCAAAACCGATATACCGTTCATGTCACTTTGTGATTACGCCATGATTCCCAAAACATCACAGTTAGGAGGGCTTTTTCACCATGTCTGATTATTTCTCGGGCAGCTATCCGTCCAAGGATGTGCGCTTTTTGCTCAAGCCGATCCATGTCGAAAACACGCCGGTTCATGTCAAGGAAGCCCTGATTCAGGCCGGCAAAAAGCATTATTCGCAGATGCTTACCCATGAAAAACGGCCTTCCCGGGACTATCTGGACCTGTTCCGGCGCGCGCTCGCCGACAATCAGGCGCGGGTCGCCAAACACACGCTGATCCTGGCCAAACGGATCATCGAGACGCGCGGCAACGGCGTCACCCTGGTGTCCCTGGTGCGCGCGGGCACTCCGGTCGGGGTGTTATTGAAGCGCGTGCTCGCGCGGTATTTCGATGTCGATGCCGAGCATTATTCGATTTCGATCATCCGCGACATCGGCATTGACGAAAATGCGCTGCATCATATTCTTGAGCATCATGCCCCGGAGTCCATCGTGTTTATCGACGGCTGGACCGGCAAGGGCGTTATTTCAAGCCAGCTGGAAACCAGCCTGCGGCGTTTCAAGGAAAAATACCGGATTGAGATTCCGGCCGAGCTTTATGTGCTGTCCGATCTGGCCGGCACCGCCTCGGTATCGGCATCGACGGAAGACTATCTGATTCCGTCCAGCATTCTTAACGCGACCGTGTCGGGACTGGTCAGCCGGTCGGTGATCGATAAAAAGCAATTGCGCGAGACGGACTATCACGGCTGTCATTTCTACCGGGATTATTCCGACGCCGATATTTCCAAGGGATTCGTCGACTCGATCATGCGCGTTGCCGACGACATCATGACGCAGCCGGCCTCGCCGCATTACGATCCCGAGTTGCGCCTGTCCGGCGAGAGGCTGCCCAAACAGGTGCTGCGGGAACGGTCCCGGCAGTTTCTGGCCTGGGTCCGCGACAGCTTCGGCATTGCCGACCAGAATCTGATTAAACCCGGCATCGGCGAGTCGACCCGGGTGCTCCTGAGGCGGGAAGCGGATTTATTGCTGGTGAGAAAGCGCGAGGATCCCGCCGTCAAACACCTGCTTTATCTTGCCGAGACAAAAAACATAGCGATCAGGATCTGCCCGGATCTGCCTTATCGGTCGGTCGCTTTAATTAAGGAACTGACATGACAATAACAAGACGGTCCTTTCAGCCGCATTTGACGGAAAAGCCTTCGGGCTGGGCGCTGGGGGCGCCTTTATACGTGCCGGCCATGCATCCCGATCTGCTGAAAATCGCCAACGCGGAGAAGATTGCGTTTATCAGAACCATGATTATCTGCACCGAGGATGCGGTCGCCGAGAAGGATGTCGAGCTGTCGCTTCGGCAGCTGGGCAATTTTTTGCCGCTGATCAGTTCGATTGCCAGTAAACGCCGGTTTATCCGGCCCAGAAATCCGCAGGTACTGAAACGCATTCTGGATTTGCCGGGCATCGATAAAATCGATGGCTTTGTGCTGCCGAAGTTTAACCGGGCCAACCGCGACCAGTACCTGGAGGCGTTGCGGGGGACCCGGTTCCTGATCATGCCGACCCTGGAAACGGCGGACGTTTTCGACCCCTATGCCATGCGCGAGCTGGCCGTGTCGCTGTCCGAGGATGCCATGAAAGCCCGGATAATCCTGATCCGGATCGGCGGCAACGATTTGCTGAATCTGTTGGGACTGCGCCGTCCCCGGGGCATGACCCTGTACGAAACGCCGCTGTCCGGCGTCATCTCCCAGCTGGTAACGACCTACAAGCCGCTGGGCTTTTCGCTCTCGGCACCCGTGTACGAATACCTGGACGATAACGCGACGCTGGAGCGGGAGATCCGCCTGGACATGGCCCATGGCCTGGTCGGCAAAACCGCGATTCATCCCGAGCAGATACCGATGATAGAAAGGCATTACGCGGTGTCCCGCCAGGACCATGAAATGGCCTTGTCCATCCTGAACCGCGATATGCCGGCGGTGTTCAGGATGCATGATGCCATGTGCGAGGTCTCCACCCATTCAAACTGGGCGCGGCAGATTCTGCAGCGCTATCATTGTTATGGGCAGGATCAGAGCGCCACGGATGTCAGCTACCTGTCGCCCACTTCCTCTTATGCCTGATTTCTAAAACATCGATGGATTAGCCATGAACGCGCGCAAAGACCTCGTCTCCGGACAAAATATCACCCTGGCGCATCATGACCTGCATGTCATGATTATCCCCGCGCAAATGCCTCCCGACCTGGCGCTGGACACCAGCGCCTTTCTGTTGAACGACAAGGAAAAGGTGAGCTCGGACAACGATTTCGTGTTTTTCAACCAGCCCTCCCGGTTGGATCAGGGCGTCGAGCTGGACTGCGGCAACCATAAGCTGACGCTGCACCTGGACCGCGTGGGACCGCAGATCCATAAAATCGTCTTTACCTCGACGATTTTCCAGGGCAACCTCAAAGGCCTGGCGTTCAAGGACGTGAAAAAAATCACCGTGCTGGTCAAGGATTTTCTGTCCGGCATCGAACTGATCTCGTTCGCGTTGGATACCTCGGCCTTTTCGGAAACGGCGCTGATCTTCGCGGAACTGTACCGGCACCAGGGCAACTGGAAATTCCGGGCCATAGGCGCGGGCTTTGTGGGCGGACTGGAGCCTTTGGCCAGACACTATGGCGTCGATGTCGGGGAAGGCGAGAGTGCCGCGCCGGCCGTGCCGCCGGTTCCATCCGAGCCGCCGCCCAGGCCGATCAACCTGAGCAAGGTGACGCTGGAGAAAAAAGGCCAGTCTATTTCCCTGGATAAAAAACCGCAGGGCCAGCTGGGAAAAATCCACGTCAATCTGAACTGGAATGCCGTGCCGGTCAAATCCCCCGGATTTTTCTCCCGCGCCAAAGGCGGCATCGACCTCGACCTGGGCTGCCTGTTCGAGCTTCAGGACGGCTCGATCGGCGGCATCCAGGCCTTGGGCGACAGCTTTGGAAATTTTCACCGGCTGCCGTATATCGAGCTGGATCAGGATGACCGCAGCGGCGCCTCGATAGCCGGCGAAAACCTTGCCATCAATGGCGATTACTGGCACCTGTTCCGGCGCGTGCTGGTGTTTGCCTTCATCTACGAAGGCATCCCGAACTGGTCGCATGCCGATGCCGTGATTACCATAAAAAACAGCGGGCAGGCCGATATCGAAGTCAGGCTGGACAGCCATCGCAACGACCAGATGATGTGCGCCATCGCCATGCTGGAGAATATCGACAACCAGGTGGTGATCACCAAGCTGGTCGACTATTTCAACGGCCACCAGCCCATGGATGTCGCTTACGGCTGGGGATTGAATTATAAACCCGGATCCAAATAACCCATTTTTTAACAGAAGGAAAAATAGTATGAGCTTTGAAAGTTTCTTAACCTCACTCAAAAACAAAGCCTCGGAACTGAAAACCGAGGCGCTGAAATTCAAAAACAAGGACTTTTTGAACGCCACCATGGCCGGCTCCGCTTTGATCGCCATGGCGGACGGTGTGATCAGTCCCGATGAAAAGCAGAAAATGATCAAATTCATCGAAGCGCATGACGCGCTTTCGGTCTTTACCACGATGGACGTTGTCAACGCCTTCCAGACCTATGTCGGCCAGCTGCAGTTCGACAAGGATATCGGGGAAGCCAAGGCCTTCGAAGCGCTGAAAAAAATGGAAAGCAACGCCGCGGCGGCGCGACTGATTATGAGAATGGTGATCAGCATCGCCGGATCGGATGGCGATTTTGACGACTATGAGAAACGGATGGCCGTCAGGATAGCGAAAGAACTGTCACTCGATCCCGTTGAATTTGAATTGCTGTAGCCGCCTGAGTGGCCATGAAAAAAAGGTCTGCCCGGCAGGTAGCCGCTGAGAAGCGCTATGATTTAAAGCGCAAACATCAGCCCCGGCTGCCTGCGGCCAGGCTCAATGAGGAAGAAAATCATCTGGCTACCCAAGTCTTTCAACTATTCAACGGCAGCAAAAAAGAAGCGCTTCTCGAAGGCTTAAGGCTGCTGTTTATCTCGATGACCGGCTCGAAGCCGAAAAAGTAACGCAAGCCAAAAACACCACGAACGATTGCATGTGTAAAAGTCTGGATTTGATTTGCCATCAATGAAATCAAATTCAGACTGATGTTGGCATTTTTTGAAGGTTGAAAAATGAAGGGTTGTTATGTGCCAATCAGAGACATTCAAGAATTTCAGCCAAATGGCGGCTGCATTACAGAAAGCTGTCGTTCAACGCTGCAAATCAGCTGACCATTGTAGCGGGGCGAGGACTGTGGCATTTGCCATAACCGCAGCACCGCGGAAATGGGTCGGCTGAATTTGCCTTGTTAGGCGAGAATTTTAGCACCGACTCAATATCTACGATGACGAGCATTCCGCTTTTTCTCTTCTTCAATTCTCGTATTTTCATCATCTTTAGCGATGATGCCATCTTTATTTTCGAGCAAATGCTGCCATACGAAGTCATTTACAACAAATGGATAGTAGTCTTGGTGGTGAGTTCCACCGGGAGTATAAATTAAACCTTTTGAGCCAAGTGTTGCCGCATAAGGACTATGAACCCATGTGGTAAATGATTGGCTATTTTCTCTAAGACAACCTGCTAGCAAGCTCAGTTCTTCTTTAGATAAATGTTCGATCCTTTCTAAAACCTTCTGCTTCCTTGTTTCTTGTTCCTCGTCTTGTTCGGCTTTTCTTAAGCTACTTCTCTGCTGGAGTAAGGTTTGTTTTCTTCCAGCACTAACTAAATCAATTACGAAGGTAACAGCCGCTGTAAACGAAAGGGCACCGCTTACTACACAGATTAGAATAACAATCGGATTAGCTAAACCGCCAAAAATGGAAAGATCTAGTATTTCCGTTCCTTCAAGGAGTAACAGAATAATACTGGCCATAAATAAACCAGAAATCACCTTGGTAGGAAGCTTTAAGGCATTAAGCCAATTTGCATCTAACAACACTACCCCCTTTCCTATGATGGCATTCGCCTAACGCCCAAATAACCGGCTGGCCGAATAAACCCGCCAGGTTAAATTTAACTAACAAGACCATGCAATAAACAGGACTTACAAAGCACGACTTCCAGAAGCCTCGTTTATTTTTGATTATCTACTGATAATGCATTCGCTAACTCAAGATTTAACGACTCTAATTTTGACATTTCATTATGTAAATTATCTCTGGCTTTAAAATATTCTGTAGAGGAGCAATTATTAAGTTCTTCTTTGAGCTTATCAATTAAAATCATACTATTTTCTATGTCATGTTTTATTTGTTTTAATTGCCTCGGCATACTTGAAATATCAGGCACAGTATATTTAGTACTCATAAATTCATCTACACGGACATTTATAGTTTCACCTACAGACTCTTCAGCTGTTATTTTTAGTTTATTTCCTTCTTGTTGGGTCATGGCCACCACTAATATTATATCCTTCAAAGGGTGCTTTACCACGCCTCGTATTGATATATCTCCTCCTTTTCCATCATGTATTAAACAACCATTAAACAAGTCGAAAAACATAATTAATGCTGCATCATTAACTCCATGTCTTATTTCTTCTTGACCTCCATGTTCATATGACATTACTACTGCATTCATTAATACTCTGTGAGCAACAAATTTATCATATTTATATTTAATAAATATCCATATCAATATCGATGCGCCAAATGTTGGTATTGCTAAAATTATTGCTATCAATGTTAATGTTTTTGTTTTCAAAATGTTTCTCTTTTATAAAAAATCCGGCATTTTCAACCAAGACTCAGAACAATGTCTTGTGCGCGAACCAGAGATTGTCTCGTGTTGCGTAGTTCTTACGGTATCTCGTTCAGCAGATTTTGCCGGCTTTTCAATACGCGAGTACTTAATTACTAGCTCTTTGACATTTGATGTGCAAAGTCAGCTAGGATTTCCTCACTAAAACCTTCTGCTGCTAGTCTACCCATAGCGTTTAGAGTTTCTGAGTCATGCAACAAATCATAACGGCCAGAAAGAACAGAGTCATTACTCAATACTGAGGCTTTGATAAATTCTATTTTGTGGTCAACCATCTCATTTGTGTAATTGACATATTTGTAATAACTATCAACGTCGTAATTTAAATCTTTTAGTTCTTTGTCAGATTTGAAGTGTAATTTCGCCTTTAATGCTTCTATATCATGAATCCAAATTTTGTCGTCTTTTATGTAATAAATTCCATTGTATGCATTCTCATCAAGCACCTCTTCAAATCCAAGAGAAAGTGCTAATTCTATATTTTTTAAATAATCCATTTTCATTGTGTAAACCTATCTTTCAGGAGAGTTTAACGCCCAAATCACTTGACGAAAAAAAGGGCAGAAGTTTTGCGATAGCAAAAGTTATGACGCTTTGTAGGTCAAGTGAATTTGAACGTTAGCTGCGTTATTTAAAGACTTCACTTATCTTTTGTTCAACCTCATCAATTACTTCAAAGAGATAAGCATTGTTCTTAGCCATATGATCAACCATTTCACCCAAGCTAGGTATTTTACTTATCTTTGAAGAACTATAATCAAATACACCAATTTCTCCCAAACTTTCTAGTTCTGCTTTTACTTCAAGAAAAATAGACTCTATTGAATTAAATTTATCATCAGAGATTTCTAGCATATTTTCCATCATATACTTTAATGTTCTCAACTTCGAAATTATGATATTTAAACGAGTGATCAAGTGTTGATTCTTTGTATAGTTTTTTTGAAAAGACAGAGCCCTACTTGAAGTCAGATAAGACATCCAAGCAGCAATTGCAGCCGATATGGTTGCAATTGTTGTAAGAGCAATAAAAATTAACTCAATCATATTCTCGGTGATGCATATATTCATTTTTGTCAGCTAAGGAGTTAGATCGTTTCCGTATATCTAACAGAAAATGACCTTCGAAACGATAATTTATTGATCGGCATATGATTATCCTCTCTGTATATCATCGGAGACGGTAAGTTATGACTGGTAATGATCTAATTGCTGCCATTGAATCACGCTAGGCGACAGACCGCAACGGGTCGCATTCAGCCAGTCAATCCCAGATTCAATTGGGAATCAAAGGGATCGGACTCGATCGTTTTATGAATCAACTCTATAGCGCAGAACGCAAAATGTTGGAATGTGAGAACTGACCCTGTCGCCCTGCTGTGGAGAAGGATAAATTGGTGATGACGGCTGATCTGAGCGGCTGAAAGAAAAGGCGATTGATCCTGACGCGTGTTCAGACTTTTTTCACGCCGGGAGTTTCACGCGGCTCCACCTTCAGTTCACCCGTGACGGCGAGCACGTCATGCCGAGTCGCTTCCCCCTCGCGCCAGAAGCGGATATCGACGGCTGCCTGGCCCACACGCAGCTGGTGAAGGGTGAGGTCCGGCAGCCAGCGGGGCAGCACCGGATCGATGTAGAGCGTCTTCTTGTGGGCATCGGCGTCGAGCCCCAGGATGGCGCGAATCAAATGAAACACGCTGCCCGCGGCCCAGGCCTGGGGCACATTCGCGCCGAGGTACTGGACCGGGAAAGTACCGGGTCTCCGCTTGACGCCCGCATACAGTTCCGGCAGGCGACTGAACCTGAAGTAACTGGCGGCTTCGCTGACATCGCGGGCAATCATCCCCGCCTCTTTCGCGAATCCGTAGCGTTTGAACCCCATGGCGATGATCCCGTTGTCGTGCGGCCATACCGAACCATTTTGATAAGAGAACGGGTTGTACGCCGGGTTCCTCTCGGAGAGCGTTCGAATGCCCCAACCACTCCAAAGATCGGGCTTGAGCAGTCGCCGGACCACCTGCTCGGCACGGTCCGGGCGCACAATGCCGCTCCAGAGAAGATGGCCGGCATTGGATGCGATCGTCTTGACCGGTTGCTTGTCTCCATCCAGGGCATAGGCGTAGTAGCCGAGATCCTCGCACCAGAAGCGCTCTTCAAAGCGACTCTGCAGCTCTGCGGCTTCTTTGCGCAGCTGTGCGGCCCGCTCGGGATCGCCAAAGTATTCGATTCCTTCCGCGACCCGAAGCTTGGCATCGAAAACATACCCCTGAAGTTCGCATAAGGCTTTCGGCCCTTTGACCAGCGAGCCATCCGGATAGACGACGGAATCACCGGCGTCCTTCCAGCCCATGTTTTCGTAACCGCGACCGGAACGGGTCTGATACTCCTGGAATCCGTCACCGTCGCGATCGCCAAAATGATCGATCCATTCCAGGCACCGCCGTATGACATCCTGGTAATGGGGGAAAAGCAGGTCATCGCCCAACCATTTCCAGGCTTCATGCAGCGCAATCAGATACAGGATGGTCGCGTCGGCCGTGCCGTAATAGGGCGTATGTGGGATGCGCTTGAAATGTGCCAGTTCGCCGGACCGAAGCTCGTGGGGCATCTTGCCGGGCTCGGCGTCCCGGTAATCGTCGATTTCGGTCGCCTGAAGATCCGCCAGGCGCCGCAAGGTGCCCCGGGCGAAATCCGGGTATACGATCAGATTCTGCAAGCTCACGATCAGGCTGTCACGGCCGAAAACACTGACAAACCAGGGGACTCCGGCCGCTGCGAGTATCTCCTGCTGTTGTTCATCGTCACAGGGCAGGCGCAGCGCCGCCATGTCTTCGACGGATTGCCGATAGAGCCGATAGAAATCTTCGTTCGAGGTGGTGATCTGAGTGGTGACTTGCTTCCAGTGCGAGAGATTCCGGGCGGTTTTAGAGCGATGAAGCGCATGGGCGCATTCCTCAGGCGCTTCATGGAGGCGGTCGCCTTCGAGGATCTCGTATTTGCAGCAGGCGTGCCAGGCGGCCCCAGGCGGGAGATCCACCTCGAAATTGAGGCGGCCATTGCCGTATACGGCCTTCGAGGTGCAGTGCTCCATCCTCACGATGAGCGATCTGTGAAAATCATCGTGGCGGTAGCAGGTGATCAACTGCTGGAGGGCGCTTTTCCATTCGGTTTCGATGTGCCCCCTGCGCGTAAACTCTTTGGCCTTGACTTCGAAGATATCGGCAAAATCGGAGCGAATCAGGATCTCAAGATTGAAGTGCAAAGGCTGGCAACTGTAGTTCCGAAGATCAATGTCCTCGTGCAGCCCTTCGGCGACTGCACGGCTCAGCACGAGTCCCAGGATTGACGGCGCAATTTCGCCATGCTCCGTGATGACTCTGGGGTTCGCCAGGTAGGTCCGCGACGCGTAATAAGTAATCGTTGCGGAATTCAGGAGGGTCCAGGGCTGACCATCGATGTAGAGTTGATAGCGGCTGATGAATCGAGTATCCCGGGAATAGAAACCCTGGTCGGAAGCATTTGTGATGGATCCGTCGAATTCGGAGACCAGGAAGGTATTTCCATAATTGATGATGGTGACGGGAGGGCCGACCGTGACATCCAGAGCCATACAAACTGCCTTCACGAAGAGGAAAACAGTCTATTGGACCTAGCGGATTCAGACAGGTTCATGCCACCGCCTGGGCATTTTCTTTATTACAGTGTGTTATGAACTTGTTCTAATTGCCGGGGTATTCGATGCTAATGAATCAATCGAGTTATATAGAACTCTGCTTAAGCACTTGATTTATAAAGCTATGCTTGAAAGTTCGTAATGCGCTCTGAGAGCCAATGGGGTCAGATTCGATTGATTTGTGGAATGTCACAGTCTTTATTTCAATCGAGTCCGCCCCCCTTTGAGCCAATCGTTTTTATAATCAATGAGTGCTTGTTACTGTGTACCTATTTTGGTACGCTGCATCAATGAATCCAATCCTTTCTGTTAAATTTCTTGCAACTGAAGCCGGCAGCTAGCCCGTTAGAGAATGGCTGAAAAGACTATCAGCTCAAGATAGAAAAACGATTGGCGAAGATATTAAAACGGTGCAATTCAGTTGGCCTCTTGGTATGCCGTTAGTCGATCATCTCGAAAGCGACATTTGGGAAGTCAGAATTAAGCTTGATAACCGGATTGCGCGCGTTCTGTTTGTCATCGACAAACATACGATGATTTTGCTGCATGGCTTTATCAAGAAAAATCAAAAAACACCGAAGCAGGAACTCGATTTGGCAAAACAAAGATTGAAAGCATTACGAGGTAAGCAATGAACAGTCAACATGAAGAGAATCCTCATATCGGCAGCAGCTTCGACGACTTCCTGAGCGAAGAAGCCATACTTGATGAAGTCACAGCGGTAGCGACCAAACGGGTCATTGCTTGGCAAATATCAGAAGGCATGTCTGCGCTTAAGCTCAGTAAAACGGCAATGGCAAAAAAAATGCACACTAGCAGAGCTTCGCTTAATCGGTTGTTGGATGAAGAAGATACCAGTTTAACCTTGACCACCTTAGTGAGCGCCGCCGCCGCTCTGGGTAAAAAGGTAAGAATAGAATTAGAACCGATGTAAATTTTGTGCCAGCATAGCCAGTTGTAGGCTCAAAACCGGCCAACCAGAGACATTCAAGAATGTCAGCCAAATGGCGGCTGCAATATAGAAAGCAGTTGTTCAACGATGCGTCTGAGCCGCGCCAGCGGTGCTGGCTCCAGCCGATGGTTAGCTATTCCTCTCTCGTTCTTGCCGAACAAGTGCGATCAATGATGCCCACGCTTCATCAGGCTGCCATATGCGACGCATGAAGTCATTGCCCTTCTCGCGTGACCAGCCAAGCCTGGCTTCGCCATACAACGCCATGAAGCTGGTAACGCGCTTATTTGCCGCGCAGTGAACGAAAACTTTCTTGCCCTGGACGGCATTCATGAGCCAAAAAAACTGCTGGAGATTTTCCAGTTGCGGCGCCTGAAAGTTAACTGGGATATGGTGATACTCAAGCCCTAACGACTGCACCAGGCCCGCCTCATCCGGCAGGCAATACCGCGGATCAAGCAGGCCGAGGTTAATGACGACCTCGAATCCCTCCGCAGCAACCTCTCGCAACTGGCTTTCGGATGGCTGGCCCGCGGTGGCCAGTCTAGGGGTGACCGGTATGAAGTTTTTTATGTGCTCCAGCGCCATGTCTCGATTCTATTATTCCTCTTGTGCAGGACCGTAGGTGCGATTAGCGCAACGTAATCGCACCTACGGTCCTGATACCAGTTGAATGCTATCGGTTTCCCTTCCGAAACCTGGCTAATTCATCATTTCTCAGCTCTCTTGCATCGGGGTCCATCATTGCCGCCCTCTTTATTTCCTCATCGGTCATGGATTTTACTTTCTTCCAATCTGTAGAACCTCGACGACCTCTTGCTTCTGTACCACTAACTTTCTTTATAGCCATGTTTATTTTTCCTCATTTTTCTTCTTGACTGGTTTGAACTGCTTCAACTCTTCGTCTGTGGGCAATGCTGAATCCGGATCACTTTTTGCTGCATCCTCGATTTCCTCGTCGGTAATCTCGTCAACCTCTTGCCAGTTGGTTTTGCCCTTTAGCTTCTTAACTTCTTCAGCAGAAATTTTCTTAATGGCCATGATTTAACCTCCTAAAAATCAAAATATTCCACGCTCATATGTCGCACGCTCTTTCTTGTTCGCCTTTCGTGCTGATATGACTCTGATAGTATTCCCTGATCTCTCAGTGTAAACGACAAAAAGTACTCGCTCGTTTGACATTCCAATTACTTGATATCGATCTTCACCATAGTCGTGCCTGCTATCGAGTTTACTTAGGCGCCGTTCATCAAAGAAGACTTGTATTGCATCCATAAAGTCAATTTTATGCTTAGCACGGTTTATATTATTTTTGTTTTCATCCCATTCAAAATCATACATTTCTCAAATGCTCCTTTTACCAATTTCAGCTAACAAGTGATTCCCTAAGTCTGCACATCTTACATACTGGACCTCAGCATCAAAACAATATTTTCTAAAAACGTTGTGGTTCTAAAAGGGATAACATACGTAATTTTCACGATAAACAGATCCAGATAACTTCAAGGCATTTATAACGAACTTGCCCAAGCTATTCAGCAAATAGCTGCTATACGACTAAATGTCGCCATTCAAATAATTCGCTGACGTTACGCACAGACAGAGGGTCATGCCGTCCGCAACGTCGAACATGGGCATTGTTCCCCTGACCGGCCGGGTTTTTAAATGGGGGCAACCGCAGTAGTGGGAGCGATGCCTACATCGCGATTCAATACCACCCGGCAAGTCGCGATGTAGGCATCGCTCCCACAGGGACGGCCTTAGGCTTGAAGGAATGGCGGAGGTAGTTTTTTGACCGAATCCGCCCCTGCCGGCGCCTGAGTCAATTGTCCGCGTAACATCAGTAATTCGATTGAAAGACTGCAACGTGTCGCATTCAACCAATCAATCCCTGATTCAATTGAAACCCAATTGTTAAAGCCATTATCCAGCCTAATCCGCATTATCAAGCTCGAAAAATGTCCATTGCACGCGCGGGTGGATTTCCTTGATCCGGCTTTCCATGGCGTTGATTTCACGCACGGCATCGGCGACCGCCATGTCGGGCGTCAGTTCGGCTTTGATTGTGACCATGACGCTGTTGCCGTGGTTGATCGCCCACAGGTTCAGCACCCGCACCACGCACGGTTGCTGCTCCAGATAGTCTTTGATGCTGTCGCGAATGCTGTCGGCGCTTTCGCCGACAATCAATGAGTGCACTTCCCGGCCGACAAGGGCCGCGACGCCGATCAGCAACAGGCCGATCAGCATGGAGCCGGCGGCATCGAACGCGGTGTTGCCGGTGATTATCGTCAGGCTCAGCATGACCAGCGCGATGACCAGTCCTGCCAGGGCCGCCAGATCCTCACCGGTCACGACCATCAATTCGCTGGAGTGCGTTTCCTGAAACCACTGCCACAGCGTGCGCTCGCCTTTTTCCGCCTGCAGGGCCGCCAGCGCGCCTTTCAGCGAGAGCCATTCCAGGCCGGCCGCCACCAGCAGGATCAGAAACGCGACACCGGCATTTTCAACTTCGTGGGGAGTGGTATAGCGCAGCCAGCCTTCGTACACCGAAAACACGCCGCCGACCGTGAACAGCGTTATCGCGACCATCATGGACCAGACATAGGCCTCGCGCTCGTATCCCATCGGATGGCGCGCGGTGGGCTGTTTTTGCGAGCGCTTCATGCCGATCAGCAGCAGTATCTGATTGCCGGAATCGGCAAAGGAATGGATGGACTCGGCCAGTAACGAGCCCGACCCTGTCCAGAAAGCCGCCGCGGTCTTGGCGATTGCGACACCTAAATTAGCCGCGAGGGCATAGAAAACAGCGGTGGTTGAATTGGAATGTGACATGGATGTTGCTGCCGGGTTGGGTTATAGGGAACGACGGGCCAACAGCGCCTGATGGCCTGTCGCGGGCTTAATAATCAGGACTTACGCAAGCCTGTGGGGGCGACTTCAGTCGCCCATTCAGATAAAAGGCGACTGCCAACAGTAGGCGCTTTAGGCGAAGTCGCCTCCACAGGATTGAAACCCGCTTGTTTCGGCGGATGAACAGGCAAACTGCGTAAGTCCTAATAATTATAGAATGGATCGCGACGAATAAAACGTAACGGCGGCAAATCGGAGTCGATTCAGCCGATGGCGTTGATCAGCCAGGCCAGCAGTTTGATCGTCAGCCAGATGACCAGTCCGATGACGGCAATGATGGCCACCGCTATGAGCACGATTGAAACGGTATGCCTTTCGACGGACGCCTGTGGGGATTGGTAGTAGTTGCTCAGCAACTGAACGTTTTTCTGGTTGGCCTTAAAGGCGATATCGAAGATGTCGCCGACCAGCGGCACGGCGCCGAGCAGCGTTTCGAACACGACATTGACGCCCATGCGCATCAGCACGACCCGCGGGACACCCATTCTGGCGGCTTGCCAGATGATGTAACTGGATAAAATCCCGCCCGTCGTATCGCCGATGCCGGGAATCAGGCCGATCAGGCTGTCCAGGCCCATTCGAATGGACGTGCCCGGAATGCGGAAGGAATTATCGAGCAGCCAGGCCATGCGCTCCAGCTTTTTCAGTTTGTCCATTTGTTTCTGTATCCGGAAACCGTGATGAGTGACCTTTCAATCGTGATATTGCCGTAAGCGTTGCAGCCTCCTGTCCCGTCGGCAACGCGGCAAACACCATCGGATAACGAAAATACACAGCCTATCAAGCGCGGTCTGTGCGTTTGCGTACATAAGCGGGCCGGACCGGCTTCGGGCACCGGAACAATCGATTGCGCGCCGGCATCAAACCACAACGGGCCGCCCGGCTCCGGCTATAATCAGCCACAGCCATGCGCGACCGGCGTCCATGGCTTCTTCCGACCAAGGCGATGTATATGACTTTATCGAAACTGACGACCATCCTGATCCTGTGGCTGGGCATGGTAGCGCTGTTATTCATCATTGAGCGCTTCAGCGCTGCGCCGTCCTCATGGGACCAGGTCGTTCTGTCCCATGCCGCGCAGCTTCAAAGCCTCTGGCTGGACCGGCTGTTTTTGTTCATCACCGACTTCGGGTCGCTTTATTTTCTGGCGCCGCTGACTGCGGTTCTGGCATGGCTTCTGGCCCGGCGCGGCCATCCGGACGAAGCCTGGTTTCTGGCGTTGAGCCTGGGCGGCGCGAGCCTTGTCGCGCGTCTGGCCAAATACCTGTTTCAGCGCGCGCGGCCGGATGCCTACCCCCATATCGCAGCGCTGCCGCTGGATGCCTCGTTTCCCAGTGCCCATACCGTGCAGATCACGGCATTCGTGTTCGCGCTTTGCCTGATAATCAGGCGGCTCGATACGCGGGCCATGGGCTGGTTCATCGCCGTTGCGGCGCCGATCGCCGTCATGGTCGCGCTGTCGCGTCTTTACCTGCAGGTACATTATCCCTCGGATGTGATCGGCGGCGTGGTCCTGGCGCTGCTATGGGTGCTGGGCACCCGGCAGCTTTTCAGCGCGCCCGGCATCAGGGCCGGATAGCGTATGAGGCTGTGAAAGAATTAGTGAAAAACGTCATAAAAAGCCTTATTCACCACGAAGATCACGAAGGACACGAAGAAAAATTAAGTTAATCAAAAGCTTAAAACTTCGTGCTCTTCGTGTACTTCGTGGTTAAATCCTTTAAATTGAATACTTTCACAGTCTCGTATGCGCAGTACATTTCCGGCCCGTGCTCAGCGCTGCGCGTGAGGGAAGCGGTCGATGCGGCGCAGCGGCGGAAACAGCCAGATCCATAAGAAGGTGATGGCCAGCGTCGCGCCGCCGCCGATGACCACGGCCGGCACCAGCCCGAACCAGGCCGCGGTCAGCCCCGATTCGAATTCGCCCAGCTCGTTGGAGGCGCCGATAAACACCGAATTGACGGCGCTGACGCGGCCCCGGATCGCATCCGGCGTTTCCAGCTGCACGAGCATGTGACGGATGTAGACGCTGACCATGTCGCCGGCGCCTATCAAGAATAGCGCCAGCAGGGACAGGTAAAAATTGTGCGACAGGCCGAACACAACCGTTGCCGCGCCGAACAGCGCCACGCCGCCGAACATCCAGCGCCCGACCCGTCGGGAAATGGGCCACCAGGCCAGCACCACGGCCGTCAGCGCCGCGCCGACGGCCGGCGCCGTGCGCAGCAGGCCCAGACCATGCGGGCCGATATGCAGGATATCGCGGGCATAGACCGGCAACAGCGCAACCGCGCCGCCGAACAGCACGGCGAACAGATCCAGCGAAATCGCGCCCAGCACGATCGGTTTGGCGCGCACGAAGCGCAGGCCTTCCAGCAGCGTGTGCCAGGACGCCGGCTCACGCCCGGCCGCCGCCTTCCTGTCGGTGCGGATCAGCAGCACCAGAAGCGCCGACAGCCCCAGCAGGCCGGCAACAATCGCATAGACCGTCTGCGGTCCGGCCAGATACAACAGTCCGCCCAGCGTGGGGCCGAGAATCACGGCGACATGATACGTCGAGGAACTCAATGCCACGGCATTGCCGAAGCGCTCGGCCGGCACCAGGTTGATCACGATGGCCTGGCTGGCCGGCATCATGAACGCGCGCGCCGAGCCGTACAGGGCCATGACCGCGAACACCGGCCAGACCGCTTCCAGGCCCGACAGCGAGAATACCAGCAACAGCACGCCGCAGAGCATTTCCACGACAAAGCACAAGGTGATGATCCAGCGCCGGTCCCACTGGTCCGCGGCCTGCCCGGCGATCAGAATCAGCACCGCGAAGGGCGCGAACTGCGACAGGCCGACCAGGCCCAGATCCATGACATCGCCGCTGAGCGCATAAATCTGCCAGCCCACGGCGACGGTCTGCATCTGCACGGCGATCGTGGCCAGCAACCGCGCGCTCAGGTACAGGGTGAAATTACGATGGCGCAGCGCGCCGAACCCGCTCAGGGATTGTGACATGAAGATACCTTATAGACTGATGTTACGTAACGGTCAGGGGATTTTTTCCACGAAGAGCAAAAGCAGGCGTCTCTATGCGACACGCAGAATCCGAAGTTTTCTATTTTCTTCGTACCCCTCGTGCTCTTCGTGGTTGTTATGGGTTTGCGCGACTGCCGCCTGCCAGTGACAAAAACCGTGCCTGGTTCACATTTTTGAAATTCAGCCTGAACCGGGAAGCGATTGTAACAAATCTGTCACACGGCATTGGTAATCTCTCGGCTCCTGGGAGCAGGACCGTTCAGGACCAACCATGTTAAGGCAAGACAATAATGACAAAAAACTTGAAAGTGGGGTTGCGCGGTTTTTCCGAAAAAAAGGCCGAAAAACTCGAGAAAATTTTTCAAGCGACGGGCAACCGGGAGCGCACTTATTCTATTGCGAAACTGACCGACCGGACCGATCTGTTGATAGTCGATATCGACCAGCAGGCCGTGTTGGACGATAAACACCTTATCGAGACCATGCCCCCCGAAATCCCGGTCGTAACGGTCGGCCAGTCCGACAAGCCGGAAGGGTCCGATTACCATATCAAGGGCCTGTTGCTGGCGACCCGGGTCATCCGCGTGCTCGACCAGGTCGAAATTCCGGCCCGTAACAGGCAGTCCTATAGCGAAAGCGAACAGGCGCCTGAAGCCGGCAGCTACCAAGCGGATGCCGAGCGCGCCAGGGAGGCGGCTTACGCCTACGCCGTTCTGGTCGTCGACGACAGCGAGCTGATGCGCAAGACCGTCGCGCTGGAACTGAAGCAAGCCTCGCTGCCGTTGCGCATCGATTTCGCCGAGAGCGGCGAACAGGCCCTGGCCATGACGGCCGAAACCGCCTACGACTTCATTTTTCTCGATGTCATGATGCCGGGCATGGACGGTTACGAAACCTGCGGCCGGATCAGGCAACTTGCCGGCATGAAGAAAACGCCGATCATCATGCTGTCGGCCAGAACCTCGCCGTTGGATGAAGTGAAAGGCGTCATGGCCGGCTGCACGAATTACGTCACCAAGCCGATCAAGTCCGATGAATTCCAGAACAGGCTGGACCGCATCATGAACTGGCTGGGCAATTATAAAAAACCATAACAAGGAGCCGCGATGGCGATTAGAAAAATTTTGTGCGTCGACGACATGGCCGTCGAACTGAGCAACCTGAAAAACATCCTGACCGAAGCCGGTTACGAAGTGGCGACGGCGCATTCGGGCAAGGCCGCGATGGATGCGATTGCGGCCAACGGCAATCCCGACCTGATTTTCATGGATATCGTCATGCCGGACGTCGACGGCTTCACGACCTGCCGCAGGCTGGCCAATGACGAGGCCACCAAAAATATTCCTGTCATCTTCCTGTCCAGCAAGGGCGAGCAGGCCGACAAGGTTTGGGCGCAGCTGCAAGGCGGCAAGGCCTATATCACCAAACCCTATCAGAAAAATGAAATCCTGGACCAGATCAAGGTGTTCGAGCGGTGAATGCGCAACCGGCAGAAGCTGAGGCGGGGGGGCCGGCGTTTATCGAGACCGCCGACCCGAACGATGCGCTTCAGGGCATGCAGCGCTATGGCTTCAGGATAGGCCCTCTGGGCTTTCTGTTTCCCGCGCATTGCCCCGGCGAGATCGTGACCGACCCGGAGATTTATCCCATCCCGCATACCCGAAACTGGATGTTGGGCGTCATAACGCTGCGCGGCAACCTGATTCCGGTTTTCGACCTGCAAGGCCTGCTGCTCGAAGCGCCGGCCGACTCGGCCAGACCGACGGTGTTGGTTCTGGACCAGGGCAGGCAGGCGCTGGGCTTCGTGTTGAAAGACTCGCCGCAATGGCTGACGGGACTTGTCGAAGCGCCGGAAGCGAGCGTGCCGGTGCCCGATCTGATCGCCGGGCAAATCAGCACGGTTTACCAACAGCAAGAAACGGCCTGGCTAGCTTTCAATAAAACGGACTTCTTCACGTTTCTGGCGGAAAGCGCGAAGTCCTGCTGACCATAATTTTTGCCGCGTTGCCAACGGGACGGGAATTGCAGGGTACGCAGTGCCTACCTTCCAGGCCGCGATACGCTGGCGAATTTTAACTACGGAACTCTCTAATCGAACAGCATAAAAACATGAAAAACTTAAGCATACGACTCAAACTGCACGGCGCCTTTCTGTTGATGCTGGCGGTCCTGGCCGTGCTGGGCTATTACGCCATGGAACGCCTGGATTCTTATTCCGAGGAAATCGCCAAGAACAACGAGCAGGCCAATAAAATCGCCAGCCTGTCCCTGGAGGCGACAATCCTGTTCAAAAAACAGGTCCAGGAATGGAAAAATATGCTGATCCGCGGTCATGTGCCAAAGGATTACGACCAATACAGCCGCCAGTTCGAGGACATGCGCCGGCAAACCCAGGGCACCGTCAGGCAACTGCGCGCGCTTGCCGCGGGACATCCCGAAATCACCAGGGCCGCGGATCAGTTTCTGGCCGAACATGATCGCCTGACCGAACTTTATCATGCCGCCATACCGCTGTTATTCATGAACGAAACCGGCCTCGGCTACCGCGATGTCGATGTCAAAGTGCGCGGCATCGACCGGGCGCCGACGGACGCCATTCAGCATATCGTCGAACTGGCCGGGCAATTGAAAAACCGCACCGCCCAGACGACGCAACAATCGATAGCGCAGTTCAAGCAGGAAACGGCGGCGATCGCCCTGGCCCTGTTGTTGCTGCTGATCGCCTTGTATGTGGCCGTCGTCGAGTTCAGCGTCCTGAAACCGGTCAAATTCCTGACCGCGCTGGTGCGGCGGATTGCCGAAGGCGACTATGAAGCGCGCGCCAATACCGATGCCAGGGACGAAATCGGCATCCTGGCCCGCAGTTTCGACGCGTTGCTGGACGAGCGGGCCGAAAAACTGGCCGCATCCGAGCAGGCCAGAACCGAATTGAACAACTCGGTCATCGGCTTGCTGCAGTCGGTCGCCCGTTTGAGCCAGAAGGATCTGACCGTCAACATTCCGGTCTCCGAGGACATCACCGGCACGCTGTCGGATGCGATCAACCTGCTGACGCAGGAGACGGCATCGACGCTGAAGGATGTGAACCAGGTATCCGAGCGCGTCAACCTGTCGTCCGGCAAGGTCAAAAGCCAGTCCGATGCGGTCATGATTTTCGCCGAGCGGGAACGGATGGAAACGGAAAAAATGCTGCAGGAATTGAATTCGGCGGTGGCGATGATGCTGAATGTCGCGCGCATTTCCCAGACCACCAACAGTTCGTCCAAGGAAGCCATGCAGGCGACCGACACGGCGCTGCAGGCCGTGACCGACACCGTGCAGAGCATCAACATGATCCGCGAGATCATTCGCGAGATTGAAAAGCGGGTCAAGCGGCTAGGCGAGCGCTCGCAGGAAATCACCGGCGTTGTCAACATCATCAACGAAATCGCCGAGCGCACGCACGTTCTGGCCTTGAACGCCGGCATGCAGGCGGCGCAGGCCGGCGAGGCGGGCCGGGGCTTCATGGTCGTCGCGAACGAGGTGCAACGGCTGGCCGAAAGCTCGCGCGAGGCCACCGGCCAGATCTCGCGGCTGGTGAAAAACATCCAGGTCGACACCGCCGATGCCGTCACCACCATGAACGACGTGATCACGCAGGTGGTCGAGGGCACGCGCCTGGCCGAGGAGGCCGGCGACCGCATGAAAGACACGCGCAACGTGACTATCAAGCTGGTCGAGTATGTACACGACATTGCCGACAAGGCCATGAAGCAGGTCAAGCTCGGGCAGATCCTGAAAGAGCGCGCCACGGTCATCCAACAAAGCACCGAAAAGACCCATGTCCAGCTACAGGCGCAATCGCAGTTGTCGGAAGGCCTGGTCAATGACGCTGAAACGCTGCTGAAAAAAGTCCGCGTATTCAGACTGCCCGCCTGATAGCGAGCCCACTGTATGTCGCAAGATTCAATGATCGCGTTAACCCCGTTCCAATCCTCCCTGAACCTGCTTGATCTTCAGTTGGAGGCGCTGCTGGGCGCCGACAGCGAGGACAACCGCCAGGACATGGCCGAACAGCTCAGCGAAGGCTGGCAAGTTCTGGCCGGGCAACTGGCCGAAGCCGGCGCGCCGGCCTTGATGGACCTGATCGCCTTGTACGCCGAAAACCTTGATTTGCTGCTCGCGAGCCGCGAACACGGGTTGTCCGGCATGGAGCAGGCCCTGTTGCAGGACTGGCATGCCGCCAGCCGCGCCTGCCTGCAGGCGCCGTCCGATGAGCAAGCCATTGCCGCCTGGGTGTCGCTGCTGAAAGACCCAATGTGGCCGGAACCTGTGGGTGAGGACGACGCAGCCGAGCTGATCAAGGGCCTGAGCGGCTGCGCGGACGCCGAAGCGGATGTATCGTGGCCCGACGACGAGCCGTGCATGGAACCGCTGGCGGATAGGTCCGTGGAGCCGGTCGATCGGGAACTGGTGCAGATGATCAGCAATGAATTCGGCAAGGTCGCCGACGACCTGACTCATACGCTGGCCAAGTTCAACTGCGCTTCTCTGGCCGAATACCAACAGTCCCTCGGCGCCAACGATTTTCTGCTGGAAAACATCAACAAGGCCTGCGAAACGGTGGGACTGTTCGGCCTGAGCTATGTATTCAGGCGGCTGTGGCTGAACGTTGTCGCCAGGGCGCCCGACGATCATAACTACGACGAGGAATGCAACCTGTTCGGCATCGCGCTGATCCTGATTCAGGAATACCTGACCGACATCGGTAACGACAGTCACTGCAGCGCGCTGGTCCGGCACCTGCATGAACCGGACTGGCGCCGGCCGCTGCCGGAGGCATTGCTGGGCCGTTTGTTCGAGGCGCTTAACGTGCCCGTCAGCGATCCCGATACCCGGCGGGCCCATATCGAAAGAACCCTTGCCCAGCCGGATGACGTGTCGCTGGCGATACCCGGCGATGTCGACGGCGAACTGGTGCAGGCCTTGTTGCACGAACTGCCGGTGTTGACGGAAAACTTCTCGGCGGCGGTCCAGGCCATGATCGGCGCCGATGCCTCATCGGCGCGTCTGCTGGAGGCGCAACGCATCGCCCATACCTTGAAGGGCGCCTGCAACACGATCGGCGTGCATGGCATCGCCAATCTGACGCACAGCCTGGAAGCGATTCTGGAAGCGCTCAATACCGGACAGGCGCTGCCCGGCAAGGCGCTCGGGACCGTGCTGCTCGATGCCGCCGATTGCCTGGCTGCCATGTCCGATTGCCTGCAAGGGCAGGGGGAGCCGCCGGAACAGGCGCTGGCCGTTCTGCAACAGGTGCTGGACTGGGATTACCGGATCAGGAAGGAAGGCGTGACCGGTACGGCTGGTTCGGCTGATGCCACAACAACAAGCCTGCCGGCGGCGACGGAAAATCCCGGCCATGACGACGATCGGGCCAAGGCCATGACGGCCATTCCGTCGCTCCTGCTCGACCAGATCATTGAAGCGGCCGCCGAAGCGGGCAGCCTCGGCGAGCGGGCTCATGAAAAGCTCGACGGACTGCTGACCGGCAGCGATGAAATTCGCGAGCTGACCTGGCGGCTCAGCGAGCTGGTCGCCGAAATGGACCGGCTGGTCAACATCCGCGGCGTGATGGCCAGGGACAGCCGCGGCAACCAGGGCTACGACGCGCTGGAGCTGGAGCAGTACGGGGAAGTGCACACCTGTCTCAGCCGCCTGGCCGAAGCCGCGGCCGACGTGCGCGAGCAGAACGCGCAGATGCACCGGCAGTTGCTCGACGGCAAGAACCTGATGATCGAACAGCGCGTCGTGCAGAAAGAGCACCTGGAACGCGCGCAAGGCCTGCGGCTGGTGCCGGCGCGGAAGATCGTTTCGCGCTGCCGGCGCATCGTCAGGCAGACCGCGAGAATGACCGGCAAGGACGTCGAGTTGCACATCAGCGGCGAGCAGACCCTGATCGACAGCGAAATCCTGAACGGCCTGTCCGATGCCCTGATGCATCTGCTGCGCAATGCCGTCGATCACGGCATCGAAACGCCGGAAAGCCGCGTGCAAGCCGGGAAGCCCCGGCAGGGCACGATACGCCTGAGTTTCACAAACGACCGTAACGCCCTCAATATCAGCTGCCAGGATGACGGCGGCGGCCTGGACACGGCCAGAATCCGGGCAACAGCGCAGGACAAGGGCGGGGCCAGCGACCCGCGGGCGCTATCGGACGAGCAGGTGCAACGGCTGATTTTCCGCCCCGGCTTCTCGACCAGGGAACAGGCCAGCCAGGTATCCGGGCGCGGCATCGGCATGGACGCCATCCAGACGCAGGTCGCGCGCCTGAACGGCGTCATCGATCTGGCATCGACGCCGGGGCAGGGCCTGACCGTGACCATGAATGTGCCGTCAAACCGCTATGATGCGCCGATGATTCTGGTCAGACTGGGCGAGCGGACCTTCGCGATTTCGGAGCACGGTGTCGCGCATATTTTCTGCGCCCTGGACGGCGAGCCGGAGGCCGATGAGGACGGCACCCTTTATTATCGGGTCGAGCAACAGTGCTATGCGGCCGATACGCTGGGCAGCCTGCTCGGTCTGGAAGGCAAGAAAATCGTGCCCGACAAGGCGGTGGGACTGCTGTTAAAGGTCCGTGACGGCGATGAAAAAGTCGTGCTGGTCGAGCAGGTCATCGGTTACCGGAACCTGATGATCCGCCCCTTCGGCGATTACCTGCAAGGCGTTTACGGCGTCCTGGGCGGCGTGATGCTGGGCAGCGGCCAGGTCGCGCCGGTCATCGATCTGTTCGAACTGCTTGCCGATGCCGAAAGGCGCGCGCAGGCCGATAACGCCACAGGGTCGGCTCCGGTCAGAGTGCGCGCGGCAAAAACATGGGCGCTGGTCGTCGACGACTCCCTGTCGGCCAGAAAAGCCACCGTGCAGTTGCTGAAGGATGCCGGTTTCGAGGTACAGACCGCCATCGACGGGCTCGATGCGATCGAGAAAATCGAGGCCCGAAAGCCCGACATCATTTTATCGGACCTGGAAATGCCGCGAATGAACGGCATCGAATTGACCCGTTACCTGAGAGCGGCGCCGGACCTGCAAGCTATCCCGCTGATCATGATCACTTCCCGGTCCAGCGAAAAACACCGCAGTCAGGCCGATCACGCCGGCGTAACGCTGTATTTGACCAAGCCGTTTAGCGACGACGATCTGATCATCAAGCTCAACGCTCTGCTGGAGCGACAGTTGATACAGGCGGCTTGATCAGGGAGGCGCGCCTTATGGTTTGCAGGCGGTAATACTGCTTGAGCTAAGGATTTGGCCGTAAATAATTTCCCGGTTTGCGGAGGGCTGTAGGGCGACTCTACAATCAGTTTTAAATCCAAGCGACACCTGTGGGAGCGATGCCCTCATCGCGACTTGCGGCGTCTTTTGTCGCGATGAGGGCATCGCTCCCACGGGGCTCATAAAAAACGACATCGGGATGTTATTTCTAGCCGAATCCTAAGGATTCGGTTAAAAACAACTTTCCGATTTTTCGCTGAAAATCAGTGCTTATGTAGGGGCGAATTCATTTATGCCTTTTAGGGTATTCGCCCTGGGCGACTCAAGTCGCCCCCACATCTAAAATTCAGGGAAATTATTTCTCACCTTATCCTAAAAATTGATGTTATGCAGGTGCGAATTCATTTATGCCCTATGGGTACTTGTGCCCTTTGGGTATCCGCATTGAACGAAATCCTTATTGAGGCGCAGCCCATGTTTAAGCACAGACATGATTATGGCCAAGCCCTGACTGCGTAACATCAGTAAAACCCTTCAGTCCCTGACGGCATCAGGAGGCGGACTGGCCGGCCATGGCCGCAGCCTGATTTGGTCGATCGTCCTGGCCGTAAAATGAGAGCTCGGACAGGACGGCCTGCAATTCGTCAAAGTTAACCGGTTTGGTCAGGTAGTTGTTGAACCCGGCCGCTTGCGCCCGTTCGCGATCCACCTCCCGCCCATAGCCGCTCAGGGCAACCAGATGCGTCATGTCCAGGCCGGGATGCCGGCGCAGCGTCCGCGCAACGGTGTAGCCGTCCATGCCGGGCAGGCCGATGTCGAGCAGCATGACCTGCGGCGGAGCGGTCAGCGCCGCTTGCAATCCCGTCAGTCCATCGTAAGCCAATTGTACGGTATGGCCTTCGCCGGTCAGCAGCAGGGACAGCGTCTGGGCGGCGTCGCGGTTGTCGTCGACCACCAGAATGCGGAGCGGGTTTTGTGCCGGCGCCAGTTCCTTGGGAAGGGGAGCCGGGATTTTCGATGCAGGCGGCAGAGCTGGCAGTCTAACGACGAATTCGCTGCCCTGGTGCCGGCCTGCGCTGGTGGCCCAGACCTCGCCGCCGTGCATGGTCACCAGGCTTTTGACCAGCGCCAGACCGATGCCCAAGCCGCCCTCCGCGCGGTCGATGGTGCTGTCCACTTGATAAAAGAGCTGAAACAGGTTGGGCAGCGCCGAGGGATCGATGCCGCGCCCGCTGTCGCGGACCCGGATGAGGATATCATTGTCCACTGTCTCGACGGACAGCATGATCTGGCCGCCGGCGCCGGTGTATTTGGCGGCATTATTGAGCAGGTTCGACACGACTTGCGACAGCCGGACCAGATCGCCTTCAATATAGACCGGTTCGGGCGGCAGCTGAACCGAGAAGGCATGGCGGCGAGCCTCCATCAGCGGCTGGCTGGTTTCGACCGCCCGCTGGATTACCGCCGAAACTTCGAGTCTATCTTTCTTGAGTTCGATTTTGCCGCGGCTGATGCGGGAGACATCCAGGAGATCATCCACCAGCCGGACCAGTTGCTCCACCTGGCGGTCGATCACGTCCCGGCACCAGGCCAGTCGCGCCTCGTCCAGTTTCGGACACTTCATGAGCCGGGCGGCATTGCTGATCGGCGCCAGCGGGTTGCGCAGTTCATGGGCCAGCATGGCGAGGAACTCGTCCTTGCGCCGGTCGATCTCCTTCAGCTTGTTTTCCGCGCATTTGCGCTCGGTAATGTCCTCGACCATCGCGCCGAAGCCGGTGATTTCGCCGGCGCCGCCGTACAAGGGATACCAGCTTTCGTTCCAGTAGCGCGTTACCCCGGGCATTGCCGGGGTTTCCCCGCTGAATTCGTAGTTCTTTACCGGCTCCCCTGTCGCTAGAATCCGATCGACGACGCTTTCCGCGGTGGAAACCAGCGCCGGCACGATATCGTGGACGCGTTTGCCGATATGGGCCTCGGCGGGCAGGCCATTGATGGCCGCGAGACTGTCGTTGATGAGGACATAGCGCAACTCGCGGTCGAAATAGGCAAAGCCGACCGGTGCTTGCGCCATCAGCGAGTCGAGCAGCGCATGCGTCCTGGCCAGCGACTCCGCCGCCAGTTTTCGCTCCGTGATGTCCTGGACGATACCCGTCATGGAGACGGGATGTCCCTGCAGATCCTGCTTGAGACGGCCCTTGGCATAAATCCAGCGGATATTGCCGTCGGCACGGCGGATGCGGCATTCAAAACTGCAGTCATTCAGGGTCTGAAGCGCGGAATTGAAGTATTGGTTGACGCGGTCTCTATCCTCCGGCAGCACATGTTCGATGAACTGTTCAAAAGTCCATTCGGGCAAGAGTTCCTGATAACCAAAAATTTGATCATGCAACAGCGTCCGATGGGCAGTGTGGTATTGCAGATTCAACTCCCAGGCGCCGGCCTCCAGGGTCGACAGGGCGAAATCCAGACGTTGCTTATGCTCTTTGAGGATTTGCTCCTGTCGTTTGCGCTGGGTAATATCCAGCACAATGCCTCGGTAGAGGATGAGATTGCCCCGGTCGTCGAAAATCGGCTGGCCATTGGACATGATCCAGCGCTCCTGATTGTCTGGCGGGTTGGCGACCCGCCACTCCAGATTAATTTCACATCCGCTGCTGACAAATTCATTCAACCTGGCAACCACCGGCACTCGATCATCGCCATGGACACTCGCCAGCCAATTGTCATACGAGGGCGGCGTGGTGGGATGGAGTCCATACATTAACTGAAGACCTTCCGACCAGAAAATCTGGTTAGTCTGTAAATCCCATTCCCACAGGCCGGCATGAATGGAATCCAGGGTCAGCATCAAGCGTTCATGGTTTGTTTTCACTTTACTGTCATTGCTTTTCTGCAATGCGATCTGGCTGCGCTTCAGCTTCTCGTGCGTGATGCTGATCAGAATACCCATCACAGTGAAGATCAAAATGGAATAGCTGTGCTGTAAATCCTGCGCATGCCAAGCTCCGTAGGGAGGCGCAAAAAAATAAAGGCCCGACATGGCCGCTATGACAGTACTCGTTATGCCGCCCCAAAATCCGCCGATCCAGGCACTGAAAAACACAGCCGGATACAGCAATAGCCACGTCAATGAGGGAATATAAAGCCAGAGCCATTGCTGAAGGATTACCGCGATAACGGCAATGAGGACGGCACTCATCAAGCGAAGAACTTGCAGGGATCGGGCAGGTAAGGGCATTGACATAGAAGGTCTCATTAAAAAAGCAAAGATCGTCGGATCATGTCGGCATCAGTCTGAATTCGATTTCATTTCTCTTGAATCAGATTCGGATTGTTAAAAGTAAGTTCTTCTATGCAAGCCAGTAACTTACTGGGTATCAGTGGCGGCAACCGGCCTGACGTTTGTTGCGGCAAACGTGCTCGGTCATGCATTCGGCTTAATTTCATGTTGGGGATCGACAACCCTCCAGGCTGGCGGCTGGACGTCCAAGATACCTTTTGAAGCCTGAATAGGGCCGTATTTTCTAATGTGGCCGTATGAAAAAAGAGTCGGCCGGGATACCCGGAAGACCTTTTAAAAACGGAGGTTTCCCATTCGGGGTAAAATTCGCTGCCGATGGTGTTGCCGTTATCCGATTTCATTTCATGGTATTTTTAATTCGCCCGATGGCATGAGGCATTCACCGCGCACTATACATTCAGCCGAGTGGCCAGAGCCAGTGTTTATTGACATTCTCAGCACTGGCATGAACATGACAGGTGCGGCTGGCCTTTAATGTCGCACGGCACTGAACCACAAAGGCCGTATTCTTTTAGTAAATTCATTTGCTGAAATACCTGTACCGATATCGAATTTAATCGCTAAATTTTCGAACACGCGCCATGTTTTAATATCCAGCCGGTGTACAATTCGGAGCGGACTCTATCACCGGCCGAATGGTTAAACAAGCATTTGTTGCGCATCCTGACTGTTAGAATGATCACCCAACAGTTATGCCGTGCAAAGCTTGGAGGCGGGTTTGATGGGCATCCGTGGTTGAGATGCATCAATTAAATTAATCGATGTACTGATATCGGAATGGGATGATCAATGATCGGCAAATTCATGGACCGCTTTTTACTGATATTAAAAACCTGAATAAATTAGACGGCATACGAAAACTCTACAATGACTAACTAGACTTCGCTCATGGGCTCTTGGCACGATTATCAACTGATTGGTTACACCGTTGACGGTGAAAACAGGCAAATCATTTTCCAGATGCTTTGGGCGTCCGAAACAAAAACAGATATTTCCCGGGTCAATGTGGCATTCAGCGGTGTCGAGGGTTATCATTTTGAACGTGACATGGGTGAAAATATCGTCAGTGACATTAAAGTCGTACCGCTCAAGCCTTTCCTGGTCAAAAACGCACGGTTCTTCAAACAACAACGGCAGTGGGGCTGGCCTTTGTTCTGGCAGGGCTCCGTGGCGGCAACGCTCGCCTATCTCGAGAGCAAGCACGTGCAGTGCTGGGAACTGTCCGCTTCTTTCGGCTTGAGCGGCTGGCTGCTGGCTCAGGGCGAGCCGAATATTCGTTTTATTTAACGGGGCCGTCAATGATGTCAATCAGGTGACCGTTCTTTTACCATTCGGGATAAAAATCATGTCCGATACAACCCCAGGGGGCAATCATTGCAAATGACAAGCATACTGGCCATCAGCGGCAGCCTGCGCGCACGGCGCTTTGAAACGCTATCGGTATTTTCATTGAACAATCATAAACAGGAGAGTTATGAATACTATTTCAATTCGCCAGGCTGTGGTGTCGGATATCGACGCGCTTGCGCCCTTGTTTGACGGCTATCGGCAGTTCTATGGACGCGAAAGCGATGTTCGCGCCGCCCGCGAGTTTTTATTGGCCCGCTTCAATCATGGCGAGTCGGTCGTGTTCATTGCCCATGACGCGAACGTGCCTGTCGGCTTTGCCCAGCTTTATCCGGGCTTTTCGTCGGTTTCGCTGGCCAGAACCTTCGTGCTCAACGATCTTTTCGTGCGCGAGAACTGTCGACGGAAGGGCATCGGCTCGCTGTTGCTGGCGGCGGCCGTGGAGTTCGGCGAATCATTGGGGGCGGTGCGCCTTTCGCTGTCGACGGCAGTCGGCAACGAGACGGCGCAAGCGCTGTATCAATCGGCCGGTTGGCGGCGCGATGAACAGTTTTTTGTCTATCACTATGCGATTCCAGCACAATAACGCCATAACCGGCAGCCAGATAGGATGTGCCGAATGCAGTGAAGCGCATCAATCGGAATCGATGCGCTTCTTTTTGTCGATAACAGCCTGATCAACCAATCCATCTTATCGTGTCAGAGGCTACCATTATCGGTAGCGAGGAAGGGGAAAATGAAAGGTAGTTGTTTATGCGGGGCCATTGCGTACGAAATCGACAGCATTGACATGCCGGCCGGCCACAGCCATTGCCGAACCTGCAAAAAGGCGCATGCGGCGCCGTTTGCCACCACCGCCGGCGTCATGCGAGAGCACTTCCGGTGGCTGCGGGGCGAGGACAGGCTGTCATCGTTCGAGTCGTCCCCGGGCAAGCTGCGCCATTTCTGTTCCGTGTGCGGCTCGCATCTGGTTGCTGAACGCACGGGCCAGCCTCACGTCATTGTTCGTCTCGCGACCCTCGATGAAGACCCGGGCGTCAGACCCGTCATGCACATCTGGACATCGCATGACGTGCCGTGGCTCGAATACGAGGCTATGCCGGCTTATGCGGAATGGCAGCCGGGGCGGTGATACAATCGCCGTTTTGTCTGGATAGAGCAATATCGTGAGTCGTTTATTCAACCTGCTGGCCAATCTTTTTCCGTTCTGGGTGCTGATCTTCAGCGGTTTGGCGCTGTTTTTTCCCGCCTGGTTTACCTGGTTCAGCGGCCCGATGATCGTCTGGGGCCTGGCGGTCATTATGGTCGGCATGGGCATAACGCTGAGCTTTGAGGATTTCCACCGGGTAACGCGCTCTGCCCGGCCGGTCTTGATCGGCATTGCCGCGCAATTTGCCGTGATGCCCTTGCTGGGCTGGGCGATCGCTTCGGCCTTTGCGCTAGAGACCCAGCTGGCGGTCGGGCTGATTCTGGTGGCCTGCTGCCCCGGCGGCACCGCATCCAATGTGGTCAGCTATATTGCCCGCGCCGATGTGGCCTTGTCGGTGCTGATGACCATGTGCTCCACGTTTGCGGCTGTAATCATGACGCCGCTGCTGACCCGATGGCTGGCCGGCGCCTATGTGCCGGTCGATGCCTGGAGCCTGTTTTTCAATACCCTGCAGGTTGTGGTTCTGCCGGTGACGCTGGGCATGCTGCTGAACCGGTATACGCCCCGTCTGGTGCAGGCCGTGATGCCTGTCGCGCCCCTTGTTTCGGTGATCGTTATCGCGCTGATCTGCGCCAGCATCATCGGTGCGAATGCCGGCACGATCAGGGATTCCGCGCTGCCGCTGCTGAGCGCGGTGGCACTGCTGCATCTGGGCGGCTTTACGCTCGGTTACGTGATGGCGCGGCTGTTGAAGCTGGAAGAACGGGTCTGTCGCACGATCTCCATCGAAGTCGGCATGCAGAACTCCGGATTGGGCGCGGTGCTGGCCAGGTCCAGTTTTGCGCAGATGGCGCTGGCGCCGGTTCCGTCGGCGATTTCGGCCAGTTTCCACTCGATCATCGGCAGCCTGTTTGCCGCCTGGTGGCGTCTGAAGTCGGCCGAACGGTCCGCATTGAACACTGAACCGGATACGGGTGAAAAACGTGATGAAATAGCGGCTGAGCTGTCCAAACGGCCTGTGGAATGAGGCGGTTGATTCAGCGCATCCAAGCGGCCGGTAAGCAGAGTTATGATGAATCCTTCACTATTCAGGAGAAGAAAATGCCAAAATTCATGGCCAAAAGCCTTTTGATTTTCATCGCTTCGGCGTCTTCACTTGCGGGACCGGCGGGCAGCGGAACGGATCGGCTGCGCTATCTGGAGGAAAGCCGCAACATCGCAAAAGAGTTCATGCAGACCTTGGGCGGCACGTTGAAAAAGCAACTGGAAGCCGGCAGTCCGGAAAGTGCGATCAGCGTCTGCAAGCGCATTGCACCGGCGATGGCGGCCGGTTATTCGAAAGACGGCCGGGTGGTCAAACGTGTGTCCCTGAAAAACCGCAATCCGTTGATAGGTTTGCCGGATCAGTGGGAACGCCAGGTGCTGGAGGATTTCGACAGAGACTTCCACGATGGCAAGCCGGCCGCCGATATAGAAAAGATCGCCATCGTTGACGATCCAGACGGGCGCTGGTTCCGCTACATGAAAGCGATACCGACCCAGCCGATGTGCCTGCAATGCCATGGCTCATCGAACGATATACCGGCAGGCGTGAAAGCGGTGTTGGCGGAGGAATATCCGGAAGACAAGGCGACCGGTTACAAGGTCGGCGACATACGCGGGGCGATATCGATCAAGCGGCGCATGTAGCGCTATGCCGCCAGAGGTTTTCATAAATCCGGTAGGGTACGAGACTGTGAAAGTATTCAATTTAAAAGATTTAACCACGAAGGACACGAAGCACACGAAGTTTTAAGTTATTGATTAATTTTATTTTTTCTTCGTGTCCTTCGTGATCTTCGTGGTGAATAAGGCTTTTTATGACGCTTTTCACTAATTCTTTCACAGTCTGGTACCCTACTGTATTTTTTCAGGCAGGCCTGTCAATAACAATAGTCAATTTTTACAACAGCCGTTGTTTTCAGATAACGGCTGATTGCGCTAGCCGGCTCCGGCTAAAGCCCGTTTCTCTATCCGGCCTCAGTCATCCTGGGGTTTTGGCGTTTTTTCGGTGGATGCGGGCAGCATCGGGTAATGCACGTCAGGCTTCTTGCCGGTCAGGCTGTGCAGAAAGGCGACGATGCTGTTTGCCTCCTGGTCGGTCAGGGTGATGCCCAGCTGGGTTTCTCCCATGATTTTGACCGCTTCGTTCAGGTCCCATACCGCGCCGTTATGAAAATAAGGGGCGGTTTCGGCGATGTTTCTGAGCAACGGCACTTTGACCATCCCGTCGGCATCCCCTTTGAAATCGCCCAAATCGGCATATTTGTAGGGTTTGACGGTAGGAAATTTCTGCATGGAGGCGCCGCCTATGCCCACGCCGTTGTGGCACGAGGTACAGCCTTTATCGATGAAGGTTTTAAGCCCTTCTTTCTCTTTGGCCGTTAATGCTTCATTGTGGCCGTGCATGAAGGCGTCAAACCGGGAAGGCGTGACCAGCATGCGTTCAAAGGCGCCGATCACCTTGCCGATATTCTTCAGTGTCACCGGATCTTGCTGGTCGGGGAAGATCCTCCGGAAGCTGTCCACATACTCGGGGAGAGAGGAAATGCGCTCTATGGCCAGCCCTGTGGGCATGGCCATTTCCGGTCCGGCCTCGATGGGGCCGGTCGCCTGGTCCTCGAGGTCGGGGCTTCTGCCGTCCCAGAACTGCTTGACGTTGAAGGCCGAGTTATAGACGGTCGGCGAGTTGAGGTGATGGGGGTTGTGCTCCCATCTATGGCCGATGGCGGTAGGGATGCCGTCAACGCCGCCCAGGGCCAGGTTGTGGCAGGTATTGCAGCTGATCAGGCTGCTCTTGGAGAGCCTGGGATCGAAATAGAGCTTATTCCCCAGTTCAAGCTTGTCCTTGGTAATCGGGTTGTCGGGGTTGTCGATCAGCTTTAAGAGTTCGGCATGCTTCTGTGAGATTGGCTTAAGGCCCGCATCGGCCGCTTTCTTGACCAGATCCTCTGCCGCCAGGGCATGGGTGCCGAGACCAACAAGAATTAAGGCTGCGCCTTTGAGTAGTTTCATAATGCTCTCTTCTGCGTTGAGGACAAATTGTTTGATCGATTCTCGCGGCGACGGTTCAGAAGGCAACACGATAAAGCCGATGACCGTCTGGCCCAGGCTAGCTGCGTTTAGTCATCACCCTATCCGCCGTCACTCGACGTACTGGCGACGATATTCAGATGGGTCGAGATATCGATGCCCGGATCGACCAGGATACGCTCGCCGCCATGCTCGAAGGCAAATCGTTTTAACGCCCGGAGCTCAATAAAATAGCCGGGGCAGACGGCTCCCGGCTCGAGTTCTGGAGGCATCGCCGCATTGCAGCGAGCATCCGTAACCGGGCGTGGATCGGTGCTCTGGTCCGTGATCCAGTGGAAAAAAGCATGACTGCCCGGTTGCGGGATATCGTTGCGGCTGTCTACCAGCCAGACCGGGTGGTCCATGTTATGGTAGAGAAACGTGGCCTTGCCTGGCTTGCCGTTCAGGAACCAGCCGATTACGCACGCATTGGCCGGTGTATCATCACCACAATGCCGTGCCACGGGATAGCCTTCGGGCGTGACCTCGCCGGTATAAGTGATGTACAGGAAGCCATAGATATCGCCGTTATGCAGCAACTGGCTTTGCTGATGGCTGTCGATGTGGGTGCCGAACAGGAAAGAGAAGGGCAAGACATGATCAACTTGCCAGTCCGGCTCGGCGGACCATGCGGAACCGGAAAACGGGTTGAGCATCAGGATGAATGCAATATGCAAGCAAATTCGTTTCATAGACATGGCAGACCTCTTTTCTGTGATGAAGCATGATTGATGAACCCGCCGGCGTCTGTCCGGCGGGAATTGTTCTTCAGCAATTCAAGAAACCTAGCCTGATCCATTTTAGTGAAAAGCCCACGCCCGGTAATGCCTTTTGAGTGTTTGTTGAGAATGGATGTGGAACAGTCCCGGCCTGCCGCCGGCTTGGCCGGGATGAATATGGAAAACTGTCGAGGAATTTGACAGCAACGGTTTCCGCTATCGATGATTTTTAGCATAACTTATTGAAGAAGTTGCTGTTTTTTGCTCTGGCGTGGGGTTTGCTTTTTTATCGATGGCTTGCTTTTTATTGCGAAACTTACCTTGATCAAGGCAATCAAACTGACGGGTTCAGAAAAGGAGGCATGCATGAGAGTCCTTGAGAGTTTACTGAGAACGCCAAGACTCGGGTTCACCATTGCTGTACTGCTTTTGCTTTGCGGAGGATTGTTGCCTGCCAGCCGCCAGGCTGTCATGGCGAGTCCAGTTGCCTGGTCCATCACAGGGTCCGGAATCCCATCAGCCGTTATCAATACGTTCACTGACCGGGACCTGAGCTACAGCCTGAAACGGGGCGCGGATTTCGCCGGGAAAAGCGGACTCTTCTCGGCGACAGCCCCTGAGTCAGTCAGTTACCATTTTCTTTGGAGCTACAGCGGCATCCTCGTCTTCTTCCAGGTCATCGCCTTCCAAGGCAACTCCACCGGTAAGATCCTGGCCGATTCCGGCCTCGAAAACGGCTGCGCCACGCCCCCGGCCGTTTTTCTCCTCAGCGGCGGGTTGGCATTTCCGGACGGGACGGCCGGCGATGCCACTGGCTGCATCATGGGCGTTGGCAACCTGGATTCGGATAACAGGCAACAGCTGGCGGAGCCCGAAACGCTCATGCCGCTGGTAATAGGCCTGCCGGGATTAAGGCTGTCCGGGACCGGCGCCGGCCGGGTGCCAGACCGTCGCTAATGAACCGCGAGCGGGGAAGCCGGACTTGCTGACCGGCACCTATTCCATAAGCCCATGCAGAGCACATGCCGATCGTACCGATGTTGTTCCTGATACCGGCTGTATCCTCTGATTTGACGCATCCTGACGTTGCGCCGCCATGGCGCAAGAAGCGAACGTGCAGGGCTTGCCGGCACGCCGCGACTGCCAACCCGGCTCCGCCGCCGTCAAAACCACCTCAACAATTGACTGCCCGCCCATGAACAATCCCGATTCGAAAACCAAGCCTTTGCCCAGCAAGCCGCTGGCCTTTCTCTGGCATTATATGGGGATACGTCCCTGGCGCTTCGCGGGACTGATGAGTCTTATCATCGGCGGCGCGCTTTGCGCGGTGGCGGTGCAATACGGCATGAAGCTGCTGGTCGATGCCATGGCCGGCGGAGACCGGGAGCATGGCAAGGTCTGGTTCTCCCTGGGGCTGTTGATCGGCCTGATCGTCATCGAGAATATCCTGTGGCGCCTCGGCGGCTGGCTAGGCTGCCGCACGGTCGTAGCCAGTTGCGCGGATATCCGCGTCGATCTGTTCAAATACCTGACAGGCCATTCAATGCGCTATTTCAACGAGCATTCGGCGGGCTCGCTGGGCAACCGGATCTCGGCGCTCGGCAATGCGTCGGGCATGGTTTACGGCGGGCTGATCTGGAAGATCGTGCCGCCCATCGTCGATTTCCTCGGTGCCGTGATCGTGCTGCTTAGCGTCGACCAGCGCATGGCACTGGCGCTGATCGGCTTCGTGCTCGTGGTTGCCGCGCTGATTACCGGCTTCGGCATCCGCGGCCGCGACAAGCACCAGCAGTTCGCCGCTCAGGCCGCGCGGGTCGGCGGCGAACTGGTCGATGCCGTGTCCAATGTCTGGACCATCAAGGCGTTCTCGGCCCGCGACCGCGAAAGCGAACGTCTGGCCCGGGAGATCGGCCACGAAGCGCACGCCCAGCGGCACAGCTGGATGTATCTGGAAAAAGTCCGGGTGATACACGATATCTGCCTGTCGCTGATGGCCGGCAGTATGCTGGTCTGGGCCATCAACATGTGGCTGGCCGGCAATGTCACCACCGGCGATGTGGTCATGGTCAGCGCGCTGACTTTCCGCATCCTGCACGGCTCGCGCGATCTGGCCCTGGCGCTGGTGGACAGCACCCAGCAGATCGGCGCCATTGCCGACACTCTGCGCATCATCAACCAGCCGCACAGCCTGGATGATCCCGAGGTCGGCCTGACCCTGGAGGAAGGCCGCATCGACTTCGAGGACATTCACTTCAGCTACCGGGGCCGCCGCGAGGTATTCAAGGACTTCAGCCTGCACATTCCGGCCGGGCAAAAGGTCGGCATCGTCGGCCCCTCCGGTGCCGGCAAATCCACCCTGATCAGTCTGATCCAGCGCCTCGACGACGTGCAGGGCGGGCGTATTCTGATCGACGGCCAGGATATTCGCGGTGTCAGCCAGGACAGCCTACGGGAGAAAATCGCCGTGGTGCCGCAGGAGACGGCGCTGTTCAACCGCACCATTCTGGAGAACATCCGCTACGGCCGTCCCGATGCGACCGACGAGCAGGTGTACGAAGCCGCGCGGCACGCCTTCTGCGATGGCTTTATCCGCGAACTGCCGAGCGGCTATGAGACCCTGGTCGGCGAACGCGGCGTGATGCTCTCCGGCGGCCAGCGCCAGCGCCTGGGGCTGGCCCGCGCTTTTCTCAAGGACGCGCCTATCCTGATTCTCGACGAAGCCACTTCGGCGCTTGATACCGAAGCCGAGACCGAAATCCAGGCCGCGCTGAGCCAGCTGATGCAAGGCCGCACGGTGCTGGCGGTGGCGCACCGGCTGTCGACGCTCTCCTGCTTCGACCACATTGTCGTGCTGCACCAGGGGCGGATTGTCGAATACGGGCAGCCTCATGAACTGCGTCGGCGCGGCGGCGTGTTCGAAACGCTCTGGCGTTTACAGGCCGAAGGCTTTAATCAGGAGCCAGGCGAGCGCATGAAACGGACCAAAAAAGCGCCCGGCAGCGTAAGTTCGCTGGGCTGCGACACCGAGTAGCGGGGGCTGGCATTCCGTTGGCCCGAAAACGTTCGCTCCAACGGAACGGAGAACTGGTTAGATACCGGGTGGGAACTTGCCCGGCCTATGTTTTTTGCGAGCGGCACAGGATGGCGCATGCATGATAAAATGTCCGGCATTTGAAACGCCAGCCCGATGGGCGCGCGTTTGGTCCATCCCACGCACTTAATCCAGATGAATGATATTAACCTGAACAACAACGACTTTATTTGCTACTGCAGCGGCACGACCAGGGAGAAAATCAAGGAGCTTGTCGGCAACGGCATCGACGACCTGGACACCATATCCAGGCTGACAGGCGCCTGCGCGGGCTGCGGCTCCTGCGAGATGGCGGTAACGGAATTGATAGCCGAACTATAACTGACGCATGGGACGTATCGGCCGACAATAAACGCGGCATTTGCGGCCGGCGCGCTTCATTGCTTCAGCAACTCATAAACCTTGTTTTTAGCGATAGGTAATCTTCGCGGCCCCGGAAACCGCCACCTTTCGGCGGGCAGGAGCGCCAGCGATGATGGCACGGCTCGCCCCTGAAATATCGCCAGCAATCGAGCGGGAGGCGAATGCCGATACATTGGCGGCCCCTGAAGCAGACAGATTGATTTCCTCAGCCTGAAGCAACGATGCATCAAGGCGGCCGGAACCGCTTATCGAGGCGGTCAATTGTGTCACGCTCCCGGTCGCCACAATTTTGCTTGAGCCATTGACATTCAGGGTTACGGCCGGGCCGGACAGGTTCATGAAATTGGCGGAACCGGCTCCCGAGAGGGTGACGGACCGCGGGCTTGGCCCCGAGGCATCAACGAGGATGGGATCGTTCAGGCTGACAACCGAGCCTTTAAGATCAACAGTCAAGCGCCCGTCAACGACGCTCGTGGAAAGCAGCGGCAACACATTCGCGGGCGCGGTCACCTTTAGCGCGCGGGTATCCGATACCTCATAGGTCATCTGTACAGGCGCATCGATCTGGATGTCATTGTAGGGGGGAACCGATCTTTCCTCCGTCTGCTCAGGGCCGCTGGCCGTCACCGCATCGCCGGAAACCACTTTGCCGTTGATGATAACCACGCCCTTCCCCGAGACGGCAACAGTGCCGCCGGTCGTGTTAACGTACGCATCGGCATGCGCAAGGCCAGTGAATATCGGCAGGCAGTAGACTAAAGTGCTCATGGATTTATGGATAAACGACATGCTTTTCATCCTCATGCTGGGTAATTTTGCTTTACGGGTAGCGCTCAGCCATTAAAACACAAATCCGCCTGATTCTGGCTTCTGCTTGCGCGGAAATGAGACGAAGCAGGAATATTTTTTACGGCATCCGGTTTTTATACTACCGCAGGTGCGGATTCAGTTAAAAATAAACTCGATTATTCTTTCAGGTTATGGCCGTTTCCGTGGGAGCGATGCCTTTATGCCCTTTGGGTATACATCGCGACTTGCCTGATGGCACAACCCTCAAAGGTCAATAAGGTCATCAATAGAGTCTGCCCCCTATTGATTATTGTTCGGATAGCGAAAGATGAGGACCTCACGGTGTTTAGGCTCATTCACATCAAAAATATCTCCGTCGCTTCTTGGAATCAGTGGATTCGTCGATGAACGGTTCGACTTTACCGAAGCCGATATTCTATTTCCACTGAAAGCTTGGATTGTAGAGCAGTTTGTTTTTTCGAAAAATCAAATCCATTTGGGCAAAAATCGTTCTGATGATTTTGATCGTCTCTAGGGTATACCCCCCCTTATTGAGCATTACACATTCTGCTTTGTGGGCAAAGGCAACATCAGAGATTTCGGCGCGGCTTGGGATGTTGGTTTTCATTTTGTTCTCAAGCACTTGAGTTGCCAAGATGACGGGTATATGCGCCGCCGTACAGAGATCGAGGATCTCTTCTTGCATATAGGCTAGGTTTTCAAATCCGATTTCGATAGCCAAATCACCCCGTGCGATCATGATGCCGGAATTTCCGTACTTGATGAGTGTTTCGAGGATGGCCGGGAGGTTGTGAACCCCTTTTTTGGTTTCTATTTTTGCAACAATCGAAATCTCCCCTTTTTTTCCTAATTTTTCGAGTTCGTCGATTAGATCGGTAATATCTTCAGGCATTTGGGTAAAAGAAATACCGATAATGTCCGCGTATTCGCAGATATGTGGGAGAACTTCTCTATCATGATCACAGATGGCATGGAGCGCGATGTCGCTATTTGGAAAATTGATCCCCTTTTCGTCTTTAATTTTACTCCCCTCATCACTGTGCGTTATAACGCTGCACACGATGTTTTCACCAAAGATTTCATCAATACAAAGTTCGATTTTTCCATCGTCTAAAAAGATAGGATCTCCGACTTTGACTAAGCTTCCGACTTTATCCAATGTACATCCTATGACGGCATCATAATGTTTTGTTTCTTTTTCCGATGGTGACGAATCGCTGGTATGAATAAAGATTTTGTCACCGCAAAACACTTTAATCTTTTTTTCTTTATCCGGTTTTTTCGATTTTTTTAGGCTGGTTCGGATTTTCGGACCCGAGAGATCGACGTAGATTTTTAAATCTTTATCTTCGGACGAGACTTTTTTGATTTCTTTTGCCATCTTGCTCCATGCATCAGGGGTGTCGTGCGCGGTGTTGATACGAAACAGGTGTGCCCCCTCTCGTGAGAGATCACTAAACCAGTTCTCATGGTAATCCGTGGGGACGGTAATCATAATCTTGGTTTTATTGCCAATATTGGAAAAAATTTGAGCATTTTTATCCATGATCGCATGAGAGGCTTCATAGCTTAAGCGGGATTTTTGATGAGGGAGCCCTTTGTTTAATGCTATGGAAAGTATCTCTAGGGCGACATTCACGCTCGCTTCCATATGGGCTTGGGATCGTCCGAATGAAGAAAGTCCCACTTTGGTGAGATCATCTTGCAGTTGTGAGAAATCGTATTTTCGCAGGTTGAGGTAGTGGTGCAGGTTGAGTAAAGAGAGATTGTCTTGTTCGGGATCGATGCCGAGTGTCATTTTCTCCTTCAAATCGAGTAGTCGTTCAAAAATATCAGCTAAAAAGGCAGATTCTATTTTTGATGTCGAAGGGTGTTGATTTTTTCGCATATTTAACCTTATAAAGCGTAAAGCTTGTGATGCTCAACTGTACGCTAAAAAGATTGCAAAATTGTGTCAATGGCCAATGGAATTGAGCCAGTTTCGGCCATTAAAGAAGGCAGTGAAGTAGGGCGGTTTCGCGCAGCAAACCGCCATTTCAAGCAGGCCAGCAATATTGTGGAACATGACAGTTTTAAGACCTGATGTTACGCGGCCAGTTGAAGTTAGATCGATTTAATAAAGTGTCGCTAGCGCGACGTTTTTATTTAATCGGGTTTATCGCACCCGAAGGCGAGTTACGCTGAGAAGCCCATCCTTGGGCTTCTCCCTTCGGGTCAGCTAAAGCTGACCAAATTCGCTCCTGGCGAATTTGTCTTTGTGCGGCCAAAAGAAAGTAACCAAAGAAAAGGCCGCCCGTTGCCGCTTTTTCCTTGCGCTCCTCACTTTCGACGAGGGTTGCCAAAAGGGACTTCCTGTCCCTTTGGCAACGCGCTGCATCCATGCAGCGCCCCTTCGGGCTGTTCTCGCCGAAAGCTGCGGTGCTCGGCGCGGCAAACGGGATAAAATCTTCCGTGCGTAACATCAGTTAATTAAATCGATCTAACTTCAACTGGCCGCGTAACATCAGTGAGTAGTTAAACTTCTGCTTCCCACATAAGAAAAAATCATATTGCTCAAGTTATTGCTATTATTGCGAAAGCGGCTTGCGCGGCAGGATGTGCCGACCCGATAGCAGACGTTCCAGGCGAAGCGCATCAATCGCGGTATGGCTCATCCAAATGGCGTTGGAGTTACAAGCCGAAATCCCGGGTGAGCGGTGAAAACGGCGTGTTCCATCAGGGAACAGGGCCGCTTGGGTTGATGATTAAACATCCCGCTCCAAACAGGCGCCATACATTACACCGGACCCGCGCACAATTCGGACCGAACTCTAGCACAGCCTTTGTGTCTAACACAATTATTCTGTCGCACAGGCCCCGGCTGTTAAAATAATGGCTCATTGGCAACGCCGCCCAGGGCTCTGTCTCCCGCTCCCCATCCATGACGCCCATTGTGTAACCTCTTCGTCATCAAAACGTTAACATGCTGTAATAATGAATGGGTATGGTAGTGCTATCTCAATTTTTTATGGTCGTTGCCATGTCATTACATTACCGATCAGTCTGGATTTCAGATACGCACTTGGGAACTAAAGGCTGTAAAGCCGAGCAATTACGGGATTTTCTCGATCATGTCGACTGCGATACGCTTTACCTGGTCGGCGATATCATCGATTTGTGGAAATTCAGGAACGGCTTTTACTGGCCGGCCCTGCACAGCGATATCGTGCAGCGGATTTTTAACAAGGCCGAGCAGGGCACGCGCGTGCTTTATATTCCCGGCAACCATGACGAGCCGTTCCGCAAGCATGCCGGCATGTATTTTAACGGCATCGATATCCGGCTCAATGCCGTGCATGAAACGCGGGACGGGCGTCGGTTTCTGGTTCTGCACGGCGACGAATTCGACAGCATGGTCTGCCATAACAAAAGTCTGGCGTATATCGGCGGCGAGGCGTACGAGATACTGTTGGTCATCAATCGCTGGTATAACCATATTCGCTCGCTGCTGGGCTACAAGCATTGGTCTCTGTCGGCGTTTTTGAAGAATAAAGTCAAGAACATCGCCCGCTTTATGGATAACTATCAGCATGTCCTGGGACTGGAGGCGCAGAAAAAGCAGGTCGATGGCGTTATTTGCGGCCACATCCATCATGCCGACATCACGCAAATGGAGTTCGGCAAAACTTACTGCAATTGCGGCGACTGGGTGGAAAGCTGCACGGCTCTGGTCGAGCATGACGATGGCCGGCTGGCGCTGATCAGATGGCGGGAAGAAGGCCAGGCGCTGCTTGATCGGAAAAAAGCGCCGGCACCGGCTTATGCGCGGGCGGCTTGATCCGTGCTGAGAAAATCTCTTCTGATGACGATCGGCGGCGTCGTCTTTGTGATAGGAATGATCCTGTTCCCGCTGCCGGTTCCGTTCGGCTTGCCGACCATGATAGTCGGTCTCTCTATCATGCTCAAAGCCTCCAATGATGTTAAGCGATTGATCATTCGGCTGTTTAAACTTCATCCGCAAACAGAAAAGCTGTGGCGCAAGACCCGTGCATTGCGCCACTTATCGTCTCTGAAATCGATCGGCAATAAATTCTGATACAGCATGCGTACAGCGGCCAGAGGTCATTGCCGGCGTTTGTCTTCTCCAGGAGCACTGCTGCCTTTCCGTGCAAGCCAGTAGTCGCTCCTTCCGAATGACCCGCAGGTCGCGAAAAATAGCCGATACCGACAAGGACTGAAATCCTCCGCGCCATGAGGCCATGCACGCGTAGGTGCGAATTCATTCGCACTGCACTGCCATAGCGAACAGTAAACGTCAGGGCTCGAATACCTTATGAGGCACAAGTTCGACCCTACAGCCTGCGCGTCATCGGACGGATATGCCGCTTTTTGTCACGCAATGTTCATAGACCGGACACACTGCTGACATCTTGAGTGCTTATTGTAGCGCTATCGTAATTTCACCCGTTGATGAGACATGAAGAACATAGATGCAACAGTACGAATCAAACCGGCCAGGCGCTTGGAATGCTTCATTGCCCATTCGGAAGAGCTGATAAGACAAGCCCAGGTTTTGCGCTACCGGGTGTTCGCCGGCGAGATGGGGGCCAAACTCAAGACCGGCGCGGAAGGCCTGGATTATGACGAAGTGGACGATTATTGCGAGCATTTGGTGGTGTTCGATAACGTCACAGGCAAAATCGTCGGTTACACGCGCATGCTCAACCAATACCAGGCCCAGCGCCTGGGTCGCTTTTACTCGGAAAGCGAGTTCGAGCTGGACCGGGTCTTGACCCTGCCGGGCCGTTTCCTGGAAATCGGCCGCACCTGCGTAGACCCGGATTATCGCGGCGGCGCGGTATTGACCACATTGTGGACGGGGCTGGTGCAATACGCGCTGGAAGGCGGATTTAATTATTTGCTGGGTTGCGCCAGTATTACGCCCGGCCCCAGCGGTTTTGCCGTCGATGCGGTATATCGCGGCATTGATGCTAAAAACAAGGCGCCGGCTTCGATGCAGGTCCGCCCGTGCGTGCCGGTGCCCGAAGCCCTGCGCTGCCAGCGCGATGAATCGGGCATCCCGCCCTTGCTGAAGGCTTACCTGCGCTTCGGCGCGCTGGTCTGCGGCGAGCCTTGTTGGGATGCGGACTTCAACTGCATGGATCTGTTCATGTTGCTGCCGCTGGATCAACTGCAGGCCCGTTACAGCAAGCATTATATGAGAGACTATCAAGGACTTCATGACGATCGTTGCGCGGCTGTGCTATAGACTTTTACTGATTATTCTGCTGTTCAGCTATGGACTGATTATCGCCGCCGGTATTTTTCCCGCCATCACCTGGCTATATTCGGCCGAGGAGGCCAGAGTCAGGCACGATGCGCTGAAGACGCATTGGCTCAAACTGTTCGGTGCCGTTTTATGCCTGAGGACAGTGGTCGAGGGCGAACCGTCCGGACGGGGCGCCCTGCTGGTCTCCAATCATATCTCCTGGCTCGATATTCTTGTGATCGGCCGCTGCCTGCCGGCTTGTTTCGTCGCCAAGAGCGACGTTTCAGGCTGGCCCGTGATCGGCTATCTGGCCCGGCAGGCCGGCACGATTTTTATCCGGCGCGGCGACAAGCGGCAGATCCGGGCGACCGCTGACGCCATGGCCGGACTGCTACAGCAGAACCGTCACATTATCGCTTTTCCGGAAGGCACCACGACGTGCGGCGACGAGGTTCTGCACTTTCATCCGTCGCTCTTTCAGCCGGCCTTGCTGACGCAATCGGCGATTCAGCCGGTGGCGCTGCAATACCGGGGCGAGGCTAGGGCGCTTGCGCCTTTTATCGGCAACGATGCGTTCGTGCCGCATTTAATCCGGATGCTGACGCTGGAAAAAATCGAGGCCCGAATCAGCTTTCTGCCGGTCATTACGGTCGCCAGCGATACACGCCATGTCGTCGGTGCCGAGGCGAGAGACCGCATCGTAAGAAAAATCGCCTTGGTGCGGGAACTTGAGCCGCTGGCTATCGATAAGAAGCCGCAAACTGTTGTCTGATGGGCATTAAGACTTTTCCGGAACTCGAACAGCTTAACCGCATTATCGAGCAACTGGGCGACCGGGCGCGCGTCGAGGAGGTGGAGCGGATTCAATACCGGGACCATGAGTTCCCGATTCAGTGCATCACGCTCGGCTCCGATCGGCCCGATGTGCCCGTGCTGGCGCTGTTCGGCGGCGTGCACGGCCTGGAGAAAATCGGTTCGGAGGTTATCCTGTCCTATATGCAGAGCATCAGCCAGCTCATGGACTGGGACGAGGAGTTTCTGGCACGGCTTGAAAAATCGCGGCTGGTGTTCGTGCCGGTCGTGAATCCGGTCGGCGTCTGCTTCGGTATGCGCAGCAACGGCAACGGCGTCGATCTGATGCGCAATGCGCCGGTGGAAGGCGAGGGCGCCACGCGGATCTACAGCGGCCACCGGCTGACGCCCCGGCTGCCCTGGTATCGCGGCGATACGCTGAACATGGAGCAAGAGACGCAGGCGGTCTGCCGTATCGTGGACCGGCAGTTGTTCGGTTCGCCGATGTCCATGGCGCTGGATTTGCACTCGGGCTTCGGCATAAGGGACCGCCTGTGGTTTCCCTATGCCGGGCGCAGAACGCCGTTTCCCATGGTGGCCGAAGCCCTGGCTTTAAAGGAACTGCTCGATCGCTGTTACCGGCATCATATCTACAAGATCGAGCCGATGTGCCTGGAGTACGTGATCAACGGCGATCTGTGGGATTATCTGTTTGATAGCTTCCGGCAGCAACATGCCGACGGGCGCATCTTCATGCCGTTGACCCTGGAAATGGGCTCCTGGCTGTGGCTGCGTAAAAGCCCGCTGCATCTGTTCTCTCGGCACGGGTGGTTTCATCCGCTGCTGCCGCACCGGCAGCAGCGCATTTTCCGCCGGCATTTCATGTTGTTCGATTTCCTGCATCGCAGCCTGCTTTATCCGAAGCCGTGGGCGCAGTTGGAGGAACGGGAGAGAATTCTGTATCACAACAAGGCGAACGATCTCTGGTATGGATAAGGCGCAAACACCAAGTAACTTCGGCTTGCACGATTCCCGGCAGCTGGGCCGCAACTGGATTCTGCTGCGCGGACTGAGCCGCGAATCGGCGCATTGGGGTGACTTCGTGCCGCTGCTGCGGGCGGCGTTCCCCGAGGCCGGAATCACGGCGCTGGATCTGCCCGGCACCGGACGCTACTGCCGGGAAGCCAGTCCGGACTCGATCCGCCAGATCACGCGCCAGGTGCGCGCGCAGGCGCGGCAGGCCGGCCTGCTGCAACAGCCGGTCACGGTGCTGGGGCTGTCATTGGGGGCGATGGTCGCCTTCGAATGGATGTTGTCGTATCCGGGCGATATCTGCGGCGCGGCGCTGATCAATACCAGTTTTGCCGGTTTAAGCCCAAGCTATCAGCGGCTGCGCTGGCAGAGCTTAGTCCGGCTGGCGGCGCTGGCGCTGACGCGGAACCTGCGCCGGCGCGAAGCGGCGATCCTGGCGCTGGTCAGCAACCGCACGCCGGATGAACGGACGCTCAAGGACTGGGAAAGCATCCAGCGGGAACGGCCGGTCAGCCTTAAAAACAGCTGGCGCCAGATCAGGGCCGCGGCGCGCTATCGGCCCTGCGACCGGCGGCCCGAGCAATCCGTTTTACTGCTGAATGCCTGGGGCGACCGCCTGGTCGCGCCGGAGTGCTCGGTCGACATCTACCGAAAATGGCATTGGCGCTACTGCAGCCATCCCTGGGCCGGCCATGACCTGCCGCTGGATGACGGGGCATGGGTGGTGGCTCAATTGCAGGAGTGGGCGGCGCAGAATTGAAAGGCTGTTGATTGGCGCCAGTTTATACATTTGGACATGGAAGACAATAAAAAACCGCCTTCGGATTACCGAAAGGCGGTTTGATCATTGGGTAATGCCGGTTTTATGCCGCAGACTGAGCGCGTTTGCGGTTGAAGCCCAGCAATCCCATTAAGCCTGAACCAAACAGCCAGACTGCGGCAGGTACCGGAACGGCGCTGACATTTTCGTTAAAAGTGAAGTTATCCATTGCCCATTGACTTCCTGAGTTATTGATCACCAGGTGATCAATACCTGTCCAATTCAATGCAATCCACAGAGGGCTTTGGTTATTGATAGTAAAAGCGTTCGATGAATATAACAATGAACCGTTATTCCAGCCTTCAAACGTTAAAGACTGAGCGCTATCCCAAGCTGAAGTCCAGTAAGCGCCGTTAAAATCAAACGTACCGGCGCCAGTCCAGTCGATATAGGTTGGTGTAGAACCAAAAAAATTGAAGACAGTATTGTTAGGCGACACAGTACCAAATTCATACCCAGAACCAGGATGAAAAGAACTGCTGATAGAACCGATTTGTGTAGCGCCATTCCAATTGAAGCCGCCATAACCATTAGTTACAGCGGATGTGTCACCCGGCAAATCATCAAAAGTCAGGACAGCAGCCTGTGCGGCATTTACGCCAAACAGCGCAGAGCAAAGCACAGCAGAACAAAGCATTTTTTTCATGATATATAGCTTCCCTTAAACAAAAATTCTAACCTCCTGCCATTTGTTCTGAATCTTAGCAGGCCCTGGATAAAGAGTATCCTTGCATTGCCCGCTTCCGTCATCACCCATATGGGTGATAAATCCAAAAAACAAGAGAAGTAGAGGGCATGGAATAAGTCAGGTAATTGTAGGAGCGAATTTACTTATGCCCCTTAGGGTATTCGACCCGGAAAAATCGAGAAACAGGCAGTGGGAATACCCTGAAGAGCTCAAGTAAATTCGCATCTACAACGCATAAAAATACCCGTGCCATAAGCCGGAGTCCCTAGCGCATGGCGTATGCGCTTTGCCGGATCGGACTCTGCCGGTGGCATTTGTTCCCGAAACGTCAGAAACGATTTGCGTGCAACGACAGACAATAAAAAAACCGCCTTCGGATTCCAGAAAGGCGGTTTGATCATTGAGCAATGTCGGTTTTATGCCGCAGACTGAGCGCGTTTGCGGTTGAAGCCCAGCAATCCCATTAAGCCTGAACCAAACAGCCAGACTGCTGCAGGTACCGGAACGGCGCTGACATCGGCGCTTTTGACGGTAAAGTTATCAATAAACACATAGTCAATGAAGTTGCCGGTCAATGTAGCATGAGTCATGCCTGCATGAGCAATTCCAAAGTAATCACCTAAGTTACTGCCGCGAGTGGGGTTCAATATGAGCGTTTCAAGTAAGGTGTTGCCATTAAAAGCCGATAATGTCCAGTCGTAATCAGCAGCTCCCCATAAGAATGCGAAAGCATCTACTGGAGCGTCAAAATCAAATCGGAAACTATCAGGGCCGCTACCGTGATTAGTCATATGAAACGTTCCACGAGTATTGTAGTTTCCAGCGAAATCACTATCCACTTCGATATTAGTATTGCCGGTAAATGTAACGCCAGATATTGACAATGAAGGAACGTTGACGACACCTGTTGATTCAAAATCAATTACAGTGCCCCCGGCTAAGTTAACATTGTCTGTTGGCAATCCTTGACCAAGAATTGGGGCCGCTGTGACGAATGCTGGAAAAGTTAGGGCGGCTGTAATTACTAAACTACCTAAAGATAAAGATTTTTTCATTTTGTCTCCAACGTCCATTATTGGAACAAAAGTTAGGCATGGACGTAAAAATACCCAACTCGTAAGTTAGCGGAAGAGTATCTTTGCTTTTGCCAATCCTGTCATCACCCATTTAGGTGATAAATCTCAAAAAGTTATAACCGCGCCAGTGAAATTGGCTGGATCAATAAATCCGGCTTTTCGGGGCATGCATGCCGAGTTTACGCTAACACGTCAATCCGGATATTGTCATAAAACCGTCATCGGCCTGTCACGGAATTTACTTGTAAATTGGTTATGCTGCCGGTTTTTCCAACGCGCGAGGATAGCCAGATGAATAAGTTACAAAAAGACATTGTGACCGGCCTGCTTGCCGTTGCCGCCGCTTTCGGTTTGATCTACGGCCAGTTGCTGGCCTACATGGGCATCGCCCAGCAGCTCATGGCGCATAATTAGGCCGCCGTTTTTAGAAATTTATTGGGATCAATCATTATGTTGCGCGACCTGCCTCAAAAGTCCGCCCGCTTTACCAATGACAACGGGGATGTCACGGACCTGACTGCAAGGCTGCAGGCGCTGTCCCCTCTGGAGCACAACGCGCAGCGCAGGGAACGGTCGTCGCTGCGTGCCGAGGACAGGAGGTTTTTATTTTCCTTTCTTCGTGCTGTTTGTAGTAAAAATACCTTACCCATCAGGTAATAAAAATAAAGTAACGCTACCAACACGACATGCTGAAAACCCGGATTTACTGTTTCTTCGCCCTTGTTCTGCTGGGCTGCACGCCGGCGGAAAATATCAAGCCGGACACGGCGGTCAAAAACGTCATTTTAATCATCGGCGACGGCATGGGGCCGCAGCAGGTCGGCCTGCTGCTGTCCTATGCGCGGCAGGCGCCTCATGCCGTGATACGCGACCGCCAAACGGCGCTGGACCGCATGATGGAACAGGGGCGGCTGGGCATCGCCATGACCTACTCGGCCGATACGCTGGTGACCGATTCGGCCGCGTCGGCCACCCAACTGGCCACGGGCCTTCCGGCCGGCTCGGAAATGCTGGGCCTGGACCAGGACGGCAACCGCCAGGAAAACCTCATCGAAAAAGCCCGGCGTCTGGGCAAGGCGACCGGGCTGGTTTCGGACACGCGCATGACGCATGCCACGCCCGCCGCGTTTGCCGCGCATCAGACGCACCGCAGCCAGGAAAATGACATCGCCGAGGATTTGCTGGCCACGCAGCCCGATGTCATGCTGTCGGGCGGCTTAAGCTACTGGATTCCCCGGCAGGCCAAAAGACCGTTTCCATACCTGATCGGCGCTCCGCAGGTCAAATCCAAGCGCACGGACAACAAGGATCTGCTGCAGACCGCGCGGCGGCAGGGTTATACGCTGGCGTTCAATAAGGCCCAGCTGCAACAGGCCCGGGGCAAAACGCTGGGCTTGTTCGCCGGCTCCGGCATGCCCGACGGCATCGTTGAAACCAGGCTGCGTAGCGATGCCGGCCGGGAGGTGCCGACGCTGCGGGAAATGGCGGTCAAGGCGCTGGATCTTCTGGACGACCATGAGCGCGGTTTTTTTCTGATGATCGAAGCCGGGCAGATCGACTGGGCCTCGCATCGCAACGATACGGGCCTGCTGCTGCACGAAATGCTGCGCTTCAACGACATGTTGAATGCCGTGCTGGACTGGGCGGCAAACCGGCAGGACACGCTGATCATCGTGACGGCCGACCACGAAACGGGCGGCTTCGGCTTCAGCTATTCGGCCGAGAACCTCCCGCCGCCGCGTAAATTGCCCGGCGCCGCCTTCGCCAATAGTTTGTTCGCGCCCGGCTTTAATTTCGGCAGCCCCGAGGTGCTGGACAAACTTTACGCGCAACAGCTCAGCTACCATGATATTTTCCAACGCTTCGACGCGTTGCCTCTGCTGCGGCAGACGCCGGCAAAACTGGCCGAACTGGTCAACCGCCATACCGCGTTCAAGATCTCCGAAGCCCAGGCCAGGACCGTTCTGGCGACCGAGGATAACCCGTTCTTCCATGCCGGCCACCACGCGCTGGGCGCCAGGCGGGTCCCGAAAATGGGGGACAACGGGGCGTTTTTCGTCTATCAGCGGGAGAACCGCGAAAACCTGCTGGCGCGTGCTGTCGCGACCAGCCAGCAAGTGGTCTGGGCGACCGGCACCCATACCAGCACGCCGGTTTACGTGTTCGCGCAGGGGCCGGAAGCCAGCATCAAGCCGTTCGCCAGAATCCTTCATCATACGCAAACAGGGCAATTGATCAGCCGCGCGCTGCAGTAGCGGGAGCTGATTGACCGGTTGGGAAAGAATTCGTTTTTTTAACGCCAATTAATAGTTTATATTATGCCCGGCCGACCGGACCGCCATGCTCGCTTGGCGGCGGGTTCACCTTTGTCCCGGAAAGTATTCGCCTGCACTCGGTCCGCTACCCGCGTTAAAAGCCTGGGGCGCATGCCGGGTCGAATGCCGTTAAGTCAAGCTTAACTGAATGGCGGTTACCCTACTGCTCCCTAACATTATTCAACGGATAACCATAGAGGATACAGAACACGACGTTTTCAATCGCTTGAATTGATAAGGATTATTTTCTTCGTGTCTCCTGTGGAACATCTTTTTTAGCCTGCCTGGGATAATCTTTTTAGCCTCATCCCCTACCGTATGTAGAGTTATAACGCAATGACATTTGCCCAACGTTTTTTTACCGCCGCCGCTATCGCCCTGACTCTGGCGGCGCTAAGCTATGGCGTCGTCTATCGCGCCGCGGCAGACAAGCCGGAATTCTTTAATCTGACCGGCATCTTTCCTGGCGAAAACCGGCCCGCCGTGACTTTCGACGAGAGCATCACTGCGTCGCCGTTGCTGGACCTGTCTCAAGGCCGGCCTTTGCTGGTCGTGGCGGCCTCCAACGGCATGATTGCGATTCAAAATGTCGATACCGGCGCGCTGGAATGGCAGATTGAAGTCCCGGTTCCCGCCGGCCAGAAGGCGCAGATTGTGTCGACACCGGCGCTGATCGGCGACAAGCTTGTTGTATTGTACCAATGCCTTGAACAGGGCCGACGCACCAGCCACCGTCTCGCCGTGATCGACATGACCCGCAAGCAACTGCACGACAGTTTTCCGGTGCTGGCTTTATCGGCCGAGGTGCCCGCCGCCGATGGCGTTGCCACCGTCAAGTTCGATCCGCCCATGGCTTTTTCTCATTCGGCGGTCAAGCATGCGTCAAAATCGGGGACCGAACTCGGTTATGTTTACGCTTCCTTCGGCAATTCAGGCGACAGCCAGCCTTTTCACGGCTGGATTTTCGAAATCGACATGGACGCCTGGCGGCAAAAAGGCAGTACGTCGGCCGTTAGCAATGTGCTGGTGACGACGCCGGAGGCCGAATGTCCGGTTACGGCGCCCTACGGCACGATAGAAATGATCTGCGGCGGCGGCATCTGGACGCCGGCCGGTCCGCAGGTTTATCAAACCGGCGATGATTTCGAGCTGTTTGCGCCGATCGGCAATGGCCAGATAGATCTGGCCCGGCGCGACTATGCCAACACCGTGATGCGCCTGAAACCGGGACTGCAATTCGATCCCGGCTGCGATGCCGGGCTGTGCGCCAACTTCGATCCGGTCAATCCGTCCAAAGAATGCATGGCCTCCTGCAAGAATCTGTTCATTCCGCGCCTGCCGGACAACAGTCCGCCGTTGCTGCCGCACGGCGGCGAGTGCGACGACAAAACCTTTTGGGAATGTCTGGCGCGCATGGATTATGACCTGGGCGCGAACGCGCCTATCAAGGTCGACCTGCAAAACGGTTCTTCGGTGCTGGTGCAGCCGGGTAAGGATGGCGGCGCCTACCTGATCGACGCCGGTCATCTGGGCACGCAGTACGACCGTCTGCAGGTCGTCGAACTGTGCGGCACCGCCGAGGACGAGTGCACATTAAGCTGGCGGGGCATGATGGTGACGCAGCCGGTCATGGCGTATGTCGATCAGGAGCCGGTCGTGGTCCTGGCCACGTTTGTGTCCGATAAAACCCACCCGGCGGGTCTCGTCGCCCTGAAAATCGTGCTCGAAAACGGCCGTCCGCAATTCAGGCGGATCTGGCAGTTTCCGGACCCGAAAAGCCGGGAAGCGGTGGATTCTTTCAGAAGCCATCCGAGCTTGCCCGTCATTGCCACATTGGGCAAAAAAGGCGAGCCTTATGTCTGGGTGGTCGACATTGCAAAACCCGGCATGGTTTACGGCGTTCGCCTGAAAGACGGCACATTGGCGGCCAAAGGCGCCATGCAGGGAACGGGGCGCCCCCTGTCCGCGCCTGTTATCCACGACAACAAGCTTTATATCGCTTCAACCGATCCGGACACGAGAAAAGCCATGATCGAGGCCTATCGGATCGAGTTGCGTGAATAGACGCCGGCTCAAGTCGCGCGAAGCAGCTGCAGCAACGCTTCCGCGGCGGGCTCCGACGAGGCCGGGTTCTGGCCGGTTACGAGCTTGCCGTCCACTTCAATATGGGGCGCCCAGTCGTCGGCCCTGCCGTAAATGCCGCCCCGCTGCTTCAGGCGGTCTTCCAGCAGGAACGGCACGGCAGACGTCAATCCCACCGCCTCCTCTTCGGTATTGGTAAACCCGGTCACGCGCCTGCCTTTAACCAGATACTCGCCCTCTTTCCCGCGCACATTGATCAGCGCGGCCGGTGCATGGCAGATCGCGGCGACCGGCTTGCCGGCTTGCACGAAGGATTCGATCAGCGCGATGGCATCGCTGTTGTCGGGCATGTCCCACATCGGGCCGTGTCCGCCGGGGAAGAACACGGCATCGAACTCGTCGACGGACACGTCGGCCAGTTTTTTCGTATCGGCAAGCTCAGCCTGCGCGGCGGTGTCTGAGCGGAAGCGCTGCGTGGCCTCGGTCTGGTTTTCGGGCAAGTCGCTTTTCGGGTCGAGCGGCGGCTGACCGCCTTGGGGCGATGCCAGCGTGATCGTCGCGCCGGCATCCTTCAGCCGGTAATAGGGCGCGGCGAACTCCTCCAGCCAGAACCCGGTTTTCTCGCCCGTATCGCCGAGCCGGTCATGGGACGTGAGCACAATCAGAATCTTCATGGTAAACCTCCAGCAGTTGGGGAAGCGATTTTGGAAGCCCGGCGGCACGCCGCCAGCGTCCACATGGGTGAAATCGTTAGACAGGGCCGATAAGCAATAGTCCATCGTTCCGCTTAAATCCATGGGAACTGCCCTATAAGGCCTTATATAACTGATGTTACGCGCACAATTGACTCAGGCCCCGGTAGGGGCGGATTCGGCTAAAAATTACCTCCGCTATCCATCCAGGTTCGTGGGAGCGATGCCTACATCGCGATTCAGTATCTCAGTTAAGGAATAGGCATTCATACTGATTGTGTGCCGTATTTGGAAAGCCTATGTTTAATTTGCGGAGCTTGAGTGTCAGCCAGGTCTGTCAAGCCAGGGATACGGGTGCAACAGCGGCGCGCCGTTGGATAATGCGGATGAAGGCCGAATTTGGCAGAAGGGGACGTGGTCGGCAGGCCGATTACTGCCGAGCCGCAGCGTATCCGGCAACAGGAAGCCGAGAACCGGCGGCCCGGTCTGGAAACGATACCTTAAAAAACAGGGAAAAAGCCTATTTCTGTGTCCGAAAATGCTTGACCACTATCGTCAAAAGACTAAGGAGTATTCGCCATGACAAATTTCAGGCCTAATGATAATCAACTCGAGCCGATGTCCGGATGCCTCAGGCAGACTGAGATCGTGAATGCCGCATTCGCTCGATGGACGGGAAATCCGCGGCATGATGCGCTGGTTCAACCAACCACACGTATGAACGCGAGCCATCGGGAGGTTCGATCGGCGGCACCGTTCACGCGGCGCCTTTCGGCGCGAACCTGCTCACTTTTGCTGTTAGGGTTCGCGGCCAGCGGGCTCAGCCTGCCGCCTTCCGTCGCTCAAGCGGCCGATCCCGCCGTCGTCGGCGAATGGGGGCCGGTACGCACGTTGCCGTGGCGCCCGGTACACTCCATTCTGCTGCCGACCGGCAAGGTTATGTTTTACCCGAACACCGACGATCCGATTCTTTGGGACCCGATCACGGACACGCTGACGGATCTGCCCTTGTTAGGTTATTCCCCTTTCTGCAGCGGTCATTCGCTCATGGCCGACGGGCGGGTGCTGATCACGAGCGGTTCCGAAACCGATTTGCTAGGTCTGCCTAACGCCAGTATTTACGATCCGGTCGCGAATACCTTCACGGCGTTGCCGGATATGAACGGCGGCCGCTGGTATCCGACGCAGGTGACGCTGGGCAATGGCGACGTGGTGACGATGTCGGGCAACAAGGAAGACGGGACACGGAACACGATCCCTCAAGTCTGGCAGGCAAGCAGCAATTCCTGGCGCGATCTTACCGGCGCGGATATGAGTCTCGCGCTTTATCCGGCGGCGTTCCTGGCATCAAACGGCAAGGTGTTTGTGGCGACATCCATGTCGCGCTACCTCGACACGTCCGGCGCCGGTTCATGGACGGATGTGGCCAAGCGCAAGGTGGGGGGACGCGACAATTATGGTTCGGCCGCCATGTACGATGTAGACAAAGTAATCTATACCGGCGGTCATAAACCACCGGTAGCGAGCGCCGAGACGATCGACCTGAGCGCAACTTCACCGGCCTGGAAAAGCGTGGCTTCCATGCCGCAGGCGCGTCGCCAGCACAATATAACCATTCTGCCGGATGCGACATTGCTGGTGACCGGCGGCAGCAGCGCCAACGGCACCGACATTAACGACGGCCCCAAACCGGCCATTAATTACAACGTGGCGACAAACAAATGGACCACTTGGGCCATGCCGGTCGAATATCGCGGCTATCATTCCGAAGCCGTGCTTTTGCCGGACGCGCGCGTGGCCGTGATCGGAGGCAACAATCATCCGAATCTCGAAATATTTTCTCCGCCCTATCTGTTCAAAGGTCCGCAGCCAGTCATCAGTTCGGCGCCGGCGAACGTGAAATACGGCGAGCCGTTCTTCGTCGGCACGGCGGATGCCGCCAGCATCACGACAGTAAATATGCTCCGGCTCTCCGCGGTGACGCATACGAAGAACATGAATCAGCGCATCAACAAGAATCTGGCGTTCTCAAAAACGAGCGGCGGCTTGAATATCACGCCGCCGTCGAGCAGCAACCGTTGTCCGCCCGGAGATTACATGCTGTTCCTCCTGAATGCCGACGGCGTGCCGTCGGAGGCTAAAATTATCCGCATTAACACTACCGTTGCCGGTAATTCAGCCCCGACAACGGCCATTTCCAAGCCGGCCAACGGGTCGACGTTCACCGAAGGCGCTACGATTACCTTTACCGGCACGGCGAACGACAACGAGGACGGCAATCTGACCGCTTCGTTGAACTGGAGTTCGTCCATAAACGGCGCTATCGGCAGCGGCGGCAGTTTCTCGACCTCGGCACTGACGGCCGGTAAGCATACCATCACCGCGTCGGCGACCGACAGCGGCAGCCTCACCGGTTCGTCAGCGATCACCGTGACGGTGAATGCATCGGGCGGCGGCGGTCCTACGCCGGCGCATCAATGGCGCTTTGATGAAACGTCCGGCACGACCGCCGCCGATTCGACCGGCACGAATAACGCCACGCTCGGGAATGTGTCCTGGGTGGCCGGCAAGATCGGCAACGCCGCGGCTTTCAACGGCACAAATGCCTCCGGCGAGGCCGGCAAGATTGATTTTGCAACCGGTAACTTCACTGTGGCCCATTGGGTCAAGGTCACCGGCTTCACAAGCTTTGCCGGCATATTCAATAACCGTAGCAGCGCCTCCGGAAACATCGGTTTCCATACCCGCACCGATGACACGAATAGCCTCTCGGCGCTGATCGACTTCGGTACGACCAGCAAAAAACTGGCCGTAACCAACGCCGCTACCGGAACCTGGTACCACGTCGCGGTTTCCGTCGACCGGGCCGGCTCGATGAAGCTATATGTCAACGGCGCGCTTTCCGGGCAAGTGGATATTTCCGCCTTCAGCGCCACCAGCCTGACCAATCCGGACAATGTGCGGCTGGGGCGCGATCAGGGCTCGAACTACTTCAACGGCGTGCTCGACGACCTCCGCCTATACAACAGCGCGCTTTCAGCCACCGAGATACAGAATCTCTATAACGAATAGGCCTGACTGTGACGCAGGGCGCCGCACGGACTTTGAGACTGCGGCATCTGCGTCGTATTGAAAAACAAGCATTTGCAAGAGTTTTAAACAATGAAGAATTTATGGCTTAACCCGTTCATCCTATTGACCAGTATGCTGATATTCTCTGCGCCGGCGGCGTCCAGGGAGCCTCCGGAGCCGAAGGATTCGGGAGATTCTCTCATCGCCAAGGGGCGTGAGCTATTTTTCCACGAAACCTTCGATGGCAACGGCCGAACCTGCGGAACCTGCCATCGCGCGGAAAATAACTTGACCCTCGACCCCGAGTTTATCGCCACCCTGCCGGATGATGACCCGCTGTTCGTGGCGGAATATGTGCCGGCATTAATGGAGAATTTCGAAAATCCTAAATTAATGCGTGAATTCGGGCTCATCATGGTGAATGCGGACGGCTTCGATGATCTTCCGAACCAATTCACCATGCGTAGTGTTCCGCATGTGTTCGCGCAAAAATTCTCGATGAACAGTCCCCAGGGACAACCGCACACGGGCTTGGGCTGGTCCGGGGATGGCGCGCCGGATGATGGCTCGTTGCGTTCGTTTGCGACGGGCGCGGTGAGACAGCACTTCACCAAGACCACGCAACGGCGCGAGGGCGTGGATTTTCGCCTGCCGACAGACGAAGAACTGGATGCGCTGGAGGCCTTTCAGCTTTCTCTCGGGCGCCAGGAAGAATTGGCGTTGCCCCTGCCGCTTAAGAGCGAAGTGGCGCTTCAAGGACAAGATATCTTTCAAAACGAAGGCCAGTGTTCGCTCTGTCATGTTAATGCCGGCGCGAATAATGCATTGGACGACAGCGAGGCCGGCAATTTAAATTTCAACACCGGTGTGGAAGACATGCCTGACCAACCCAGGGATCTCAGCGGCGAGTTTTATCCGCCTGACGATGGCGCCGGCACTCCGGGAAACGGCGAGTTCAACACGCCATCGCTGGTGGAGGCCGCCGATACTCCGCCATTCTTCCATAACAACTCAGCCAAGACGCTTGAGGAAGCCGTGGAATTTTATAACACCAGCGCCTTTACCGATTCACCGGCCGCGCAACGGGTAAACTTTGAAAACCTGGACGCGGAGCAGGTCATCGCCGTCTCAGCGTTTCTGCGGGTCATTAACGTCTTGCATAACATTCGCGAGGTCAACGCGATGCTGGGCGCGGTGTCCCGGAACGAGTACCTGGCCGGGGAGCATCCCAACGATTTGGTCAAGCGCGCGGTGTTTGATATTGACGATGCCATTAAGGTGCTTTCGGACAGCGCGCTGCATCCCAAGGCGATCACTTTTTTGAAAAAGGCGCGCGGCTTCATCCTGGAGGCCGCAAACAAACCGGCATCCCGGATCAAGCTTGCCAGGAAAGCAATCGCCAATATAAATAATGCCAAGAGGCAACTTATCAAGTAGCCAAAACGGTTGGATTCGCCGCCGCGACCGCATGCAGTCGCGGTTAGCGGGACAATCCGTCACGCGTGATTGAGCCATCCGGCATGTATCACTTTCGTAACCTGTAATGGGCCGATTCTTGGGCGGGAGACTCGGCCCGAAGAGGGGTTGGCGCTTTCCTTAAGCCCCGTATATCGGCGGGCCGGATATAAGCAGCATTTCATTGCCGCCCCGCTGAAATTCGTAAGAGACGCGCCTGATCTCGACATGCAGGCCTTGGCGCGCAAGCTGTTGCATGACGAAGTCCAGATGGGGGGACCGGGTTCCGGCCAGCGTCAGCAAGGGAAAGACTCTCACCTGGCGGGCTACGCGCAGCATCTCCTGCAGCGCCTGAAGGTGAAATTCGGCCGATAAGTGCTCGCTGTACAGGAACAGGAAGTGTGAACACAGCGCCATGTCGAATTCGCCGCTTGCAAACGGCAGAGACGGTAATTCACCGGTAATATAGCGACCGGCGCTTTTTCCGCTTTCGTAATCCGACAGAAACCCGTCCATCGCGGACATGCGAACGCGCCCGAGTTCCTCAACCGAAGAGATCGTTTCCCAGACAAAATTGTCCTTGTTCTGTCGCGTTTGCGCCATCACGGTTTCATAAGTCGCCAGGATGCGGCTTTTAATTTGCGCGGCGTCATAGGCGTAGATCGGATCGGCTGAAATGACGCGGCCGCCGCGCCGGGTCAATTCCGCATTGAATCCGGCCGGGCCGTCGCCGCAACCGAGAATGCCGAGCTTTAGCTCAGCGTTCGTGAGCGCGAACATACTGATGTATTCATCGTAGGAACGTCCCCACGGTACGATTTGGTCCAGTGTATAACTCATAGGGGCAAGTGGCTTGGCGAAGGTAATAGTTGGCGATTGTAGTCCGCCGGCCGGGTGCGATACCACCGGCAGGCGGACTAATTGATAGACCCGGACGCGGTAAAAAGCCGGATACATGCCGGATGCGACTTTTTACCGCGGAGAAGGGCGCCTTTTAAGGCGTTAAAACTTCCTCTCTTCCGGACAAGGGGCGAACTCGCAGGAAGGCGGCTGGCGGCCTACCCAGGAGCCATCGGGACACTGCATCGCATCCATGGTGCAGTAAATAGTGTCATCGATATTGTCATTCGTACCGCAGCTTGCAGCGGGTTCAATAGTGTAGAACGTGCCTTGCTTGGGGCTGATTGAGTGCAATTGTTCGATGAAGGCGTCAAATTCCGCGTCAGCTGTGTTCGAACCGGCTTCGGCGCATATCGATAGATTGCCTTCGACGGGAAGGGGTAAACCGGGACCGGGGCCCTTTACCAGGTATTTTTCGACAGTCTGATTGGCGACGGCATGGCCGATGACCTGGCGAACTGTCTGTACAGCCGCCTCATCAAGTTCACCGCCAATACTGCCGATGGAAATATTAACGGCACGGTTTTCGGCAATGGCCGGGGTGCTAATGGCCAATACTGAGCCGAAAAAAAACAAACAAGCACATTTCTTCATTGTTATTTTCCTTTTTCAAAGATTGAAAAAAACCAACAGGTTGAATGGATCTTGATTGGGCAAGTTGATATAAAGTCAACTCAGTTTGAATGCTAGCAAACGCGAAACAGATGTCAATCACAAAGAACCGGAGCTGAATGTTTGTCTGTGTGTCTGTCGCCGCTTGATTCGCGGCTATCGATGCCGCGCTTTTCTAACGTGTTATGTCGGGCGCCATGCATTGCCTGATCCGGATGGGTGATAATTGATGCGCTTTCTGATCAATCCGGCACGGATGCTCCGGCATTTTTCCTGAACAATCGGCTGTAGCAGTCATACGTGAACCGGCTGATGGGCAGCGAAAACACAAAAGGAATCCTGTAGCGGCTGATTAACCGTGCAACCAGCAAAGGCGCCGCTATGCCTATAACACAACCGGCCGCCAGATGAACTGAACCCGAATTGATATTGAAAATATCCATCAGCATGATGCGTGTGCCGCTGCCGGCCAATATATGCATCAGGTATATGGCCATTGACGACGAACCGATCAGCCTGAACCAGGCGGCCGGCTTTTTCGCCAGGTTTTTGGACAGGGCCACTATGAACAATATGGATGCCAGGGCCACCCATAAAGACAATCCGCCTTTATGGACATATGACAGGCCGAGTAACCCATGGAACAGGTATTGAGAGCCAATGAATCCGGCGAAGGCAGCCAGCAACAGGTATTTTGACGCCAGCCAGTCTGATTCGGACCACCTGCGCAGCAATATGCCGAAAACAAAAAACACAAAATTGTTGGTGATGAAATTGAGATGAAATGCTGACGGTATATCGGCCTGAAAAATATAAGCGCATATGGATGCGGCAAAGACCGGCAGCGCAAGTTTGTCCGGCGCCTTACTGAAAACCAGCGTCGCCAGGGTAAAGATCATGAATAGCGCATAAAGAAACCAGAATTGCGCTCTTGGCTGCCACAACAAGGCAAACACATCCGAATAGCTGATATTGCTATTGGTATAGGAAGACAAATAGGCTTCCAGGGTGCCTTGCAAGATAGACCATAACAGATAGGGATAGACGATCGTATCAACCTTGCTGGCGAATACTCCTGTCGGCCCTCTCTTGTTCAGTGAGCCGCAAAAAAAAAGGCCCGACAGGAAAAAAAATAAAGGCATGTGAAAGCTGTAAATGATGCTATCGGTCAGCCTGTACAGTTTTTCATCGATCTGAATCCCTGCATGGAACACGCCTCTGGCCACATGGCCATACACGAGCAAAAACACGCCAATGGCCTTTGCATAGTCCACCCATGCACTACGTTCACTCATTGAACTCTCCGTTCTTTTTGACTAACGACTATTCAGAAAATGCATATCTTATATGCAGGATCAGGTAATTCAACATTATTATGGCTAAAGCCTAACCAGTGGGCTGGGTTGGCACTTTTTTTGCGGAAAACCGCCGCTTCGGCATGCCGGACTTTACCCTCTGTCCGGTTTTTATGGCTCATTAAATGCTGATTTGTTGTTTCTGTTGATCAATTGAATTGGCCTGACTCAGGCGCATGTTTTGATAATTCAACACTATTACCGTTAAAGTTTGCTTAAGATAAAAACCTATGACCCTGCCAACCGTAATAAGCGATGTATAAATAGCAGAGAACGGGGATAAAGAAGGCCGGCTGTATGCCGATCCGGTCGGCGAACAGGCCCTGCACAACGGGAATGATGGCGCCGCCGACGATGGCCGCGCATAGAATCCCGGAACCCTGGCCGGTATGTTTCGCCAGGCCGTTGATGGCCAGTGAAAACAGCGTCGGGAACATGATCGAGTTGCACAGTCCCACGGCCAGAATGGCCCACATGGCCACAGGGCCGCTGCCGGCCATGCTTGCCAGCACCAGAACGGCAGCGGCCAGGGCGTTGAAGGTCAGGACTTTGCCGCCATGGATATTGCGCATGACCAGCGCGCCGGCAAAGCGGCCGACCATGGCCCCGCCCCAGTACAGCGAGACATACTTCGCGGCCTCGCGTTCCGCCAGTCCCGAAACGGCAGGCTCAGCCAGATAATTGACCAGGAAACTGCCGATCGAGACTTCCGCGCCGACGTAAACGAAAATGCCGACCGCGCCCAGGACCAGGTGACGGTAATCCCAGGCGCTCTGATAAACAGTCTCATCAGCCGCTTGCTGAACGGGTGATTCGGCGGGCGTTACCTTAGGCAGTCTGATCGCGGCAAAGCAGCCGGCAATCAGGAACAAAACCCCGGCCAGCAGCAGATAAGGCTGTTGCACGACCGCCGCCTGCGCGGCTTGATAAGCGGACAGATCCCCGGCGCTCAACAGCCGGATCTCATCGGCCGTTTTGACGGCCGCGGACAGGATGAACAAGGCGCCGAAATAAGGCGCGATAGTCGTGCCCAGGGAATTGAAGGCCTGCGTCATGGTCAAGCGGCTGGAGGCGGTTTCAGGTCTGCCCAGAATGGCGACATAAGGATTGGCCGCGACCTGCAGCAAGGTGATGCCGGAAGCCAGCACGAAGAAGGCGGTCAGAAACAGCGGATAGGAATGCCGGCCGGCGGCCGGATAAAACAGAAGGCAGCCCAGTCCCGCGATGGCCAGTCCGGTGATAATGCCGCCCTTGAAACCGATCCTCTCGACCAGGTGGCCGCTGGGCACCGAAACCACGAAATAAGCCGTAAAAAAGCAGAACTGGACCAGCATGGCCTGCGAGTAGTTCAGCGTGAACACCGCTTTCAGGTGCGGAATCAGGATATCGTTCAGGCTGGTGATGAAGCCCCAGATGAAAAACAGCGAGGTCAGTATGGCAAGGGTGCCGGAATAGGAATTTTCGGCGTTGTCCGCCGGATTGCCGGATGCCGTTGCGGTAGGGGGTATATCGGCCATACTTGAATCCTGTTTGTTAATATTTATTGGTTCTGTAAGCTTAAACCAAGCGGGACGGGGTTTGAAACCCCGTCCCGCTGCTGAGTTACTTGTTATGTAAGCGTGTAGGGTACGAGACTGTGAAAGTATTCAATTTAAAGGGTTTAACCACGAAGGACACGAAGAGCACGAAGTTTTAAGCCTTTGATTAACTTAATTTTTTCTTCGTGTCCTTCGTGATCTTCGTGGTGAATAAGGCTTTTTATGACGTTTTTCACTAATTCTTTCACAGTCTCGTACGCATTGCGTACCTGTTCAGATTTACCGGCTTGCCATGGTGCCGAAAAGATACGCGATGGGTACCCTACAATTAATTACTCCGTTAAAGAAAAGCCGGCTGTTTCATGGCCGACCATCACCTTAAACTCGCCGGGCTCGATGATGCGCTTCATATCGATGCCGATAAACGACAGGTCGCGCGGCGTCAGGGTAAAACTCAACGGCTGCTCCTGTCCCGGTTCCAGCTCGACTTTCTTGAACGCTTTCAGCTGTCTGGCGGGCCGCGTCACGGAGGCGGCGACGTCGTTCAGGTACAGCAGCACGGTCTCCTTGCCTTTCAGCGCGCCGGTGTTTTTGACGCTGACACGGACGGTGACGTTTTCGCCCATTTTAACCTGCGCCTTGTCCACGCTCAGACCGCGGGTCTCGAAGGTCGTATAGCTCATGCCATGCCCGAACGGATAGAGCGGTTTGTAAGCGTTGCCATCGTACGATTCCATCGGCTTGTGGTCGTACGGCACGATATCGTTGGTGTTTCTCGGATAACTGATGGGCAGCTTGCCGTCGGGGTTGTAGTCGCCATAGACGATGTCGGCGATGGCTTCGCCGCCTTCCATGCCCGGCAAAAAGCCCAGGATCACGCCGGGCACTTTGTCGGCGATGGCCGTGATGATGCGCGGGCGGCCGCCCAGCATCAGCAGAATGACCGGCTTGCCGGTCGCGATCACGGCATTCGCCAGATCGATCTGTCCTTGGTCGAGCATCAGCGAATCGATATTGCCCAGGGTTTCCGTATACGGCTTTTCGCCCAGGGCCAGCAGGACATAATCGTGGTTTTCGGCCTCGGCGACGACTTTGCCGATGTCGATCGGGTCGGAAAACGCCTGGCCGCCGACATAGGTCACCTTGCCGGCCGATTTTTTCCGCAGGGCTTCGAAGACGGTCGGTTTGTCCTGCGGATACAGGCTCTCGTTGTCGCCCTGCCAGGTAATGGTCCAGCCGCCGTTCATGACGCTGAGCAGGTTGGCGGTCGGCCCCGTCACCAGAATCCTGGCGTCCTTTTTCAAGGGCAGGATGTGGCGGTCGTTTTTGGCCAGAATGATGGATTCGCGCGCGGCCTGACGGTTCGTCTCCACGGCATCGGGCGTGGCGAAATGGCCCTCGACGAGCGGCACCGGCCTGTCTGTATCGAACAGTCCGGCCTGGAACTTGACGGTCAGGATTCTGGACACGGCCTCGTCGATGCGCGACATCGGCACTTCGCCCGACCGGGCCAGTTCGATCAGCAGGTCATAGAAGGAAAAATCGAACGGCACCATGCTCATGTCCACGCCGGCCATGACCGCGATCCTGACCGCTTCTTTCGGCGAGGCGGCCAGTCTGTCGCGCGTATAAAGGCGTTTGATGTCTTCCCAGTCGGAGACGGTGAAGCCCTTGAAGCCCAGTTCGCCGCGCAATATCGTGGTCAGATACTGATAGTTGGCATGGCCCGGAATGCCGTCGACTTCGGCCGAGTTGACCATGACCGTCGGCGACCCGGCCTGCACGCCGGCCTCGAAGGGCGGCAGGAAATACTCGCGCAGCATGCGCTCGCCGATCCAGGCCGGCGTCCGGTCCTTGCCGTTGATCGGAAAGCTGTAGCCGACATAATGCTTCAGGCAGGTCGGCGCTTTGTCCGGCGCCGAGAAATCATCGCCCTGATGGCCCTTGATATAGGCCGCGCCCATGACCGAGGCCAGATGCACGTCCTCGCCATAGGTTTCCCACAGGCGCGGCCAGAGCGGCTGCCGGCCGATATCCATGACCGGCGCGAAATTCCATGACAGGCCCGACGCGCGCACTTCGCGGGCCGTGATCTCGCCTTCCCTGAAGCTCAGTTCCGGATTGAAAGTCGCGGCCATGCTGATGGCCTGCGGAAACAGTACGGCGCCCTGCGTGTAAGTCGCGCCGTGGATCGCGTCAATGCCGTAGATGACCGGGATTTTCAGGCGCGTTCTCGATGATGCTTCCCGGATCGCGGCCGTTATCTTCCGCCAGGTCTCAATCGGGGCCGCCCGATTGTTGGGCGAGAGAGGCGCGTTCAGGATGGAGCCGACATGGCGGTTGATCACGGCCTCCTCCAGCCTGGCCCGGTCGACCGGCGGCTCGGCGTTTTGAGCCTCCGGCGTGCTGACGACGCTGAAATCGACCTGCGTCATCTGCCCGACTTTTTCTTCCAGCGTCATTTCCGACAGCAGTTGTTTCACGCTAGCTTCCACGGCTTCGTTTCCGGCTTGTGCAGTCACGGTCCACTCCAACAGGCTAAACAGGGACAGGATTAAAATAATACGTTTTGCTTTCAACTTTTTTCTTCGCCAGTTCAATTGCGCAAGCCGGTCTTAGCGGACCGTGGCTCACTTTGGGAACGAATGCCGTAAGGACGGCATTCAAGGTCAGTAAAAAATCAGACAGTACACTCATGGCCCTAGTTTAATCAATATCGCGCACGCGCGGTTTATTCCGTTTGCCGCTATGCTCCGCCGCTACAAAAAAAACCGACCTGTCACAGGTAAATTCCGATCAGGCAGGTGAGGACATTGTCTCGCAAGCTCGTCTATCTCCTAATAATGCGAGATTAAAACGCATCTTTAATAATACTAATAATAAGGTGAGCACATGATAGACACTGCGAAAAATGCCGATGGAGCGTCGGCCATACGGAAACGCGAGCATTTACCGGTCGGCGCATCGGCGACCAATCCACACCGCCTGTCCGGAAAGCGGGCGGCAGGCCTGGCCTTGATCCTGACGCTGTGCCATGCGGCGCCGGGCCAGTCCGGGGAGAACGGCAAACCTGAGCTGTTCCGCTTCGACATTCCGGCCGAGGGCATGGCGGCCGCGCTGGAGGCATTTTCGGAAACCACCGACATTCAACTGAGCTATCCGTCCATTCTGGTCCGGGATGTCAAATCCAAGGCGCTGTCAGGCACTTTTACGCCCGAGCAGGCGCTGGCGAAGCTGCTGGCCGACTCCGACATCACCTACCGGTTTGCCGACGACCAGGTCATCGCCCTGGCCGGCTCGAAAAACAAGGGCATGAGCATCGAAAGCCTGCTGGCCCGGGCGCCGAAAGAAAACTACCCGGCCGATCCGACGCCTGAAAAACCTTTTACCGGTTCGGTGGAGCAGGAGGATATGACCGTGCAGGGCGTGGCGTTGTCAGGGTACAGCGTGATTGATGCCAGTACGGCGACCAAGACCGACACGCCGATTATGGAAACGCCGGTGTCGATTCAGGTGGTGCCGAGATCGGTAATGGACGATCAAAAAACAACAACAATCAAAGATGCGCTCGAAAACGTCAGCAGCGTGCGTCCGCAATCGTCTTTGGGTCTAAGCAATGGCTTTATTATCCGTGGCTTCAGAAGTGGACGGGTTTACCGTAATGGCCTTGTTGCCAATGGCTTGAGTATAGGAGATGGAGCTCAATTTGATTCCGCCAACTTGGAGCGTCTAGAGGTGCTCAAAGGCCCGGCTGCGGTTTTGTTTGGCCGTATCGAACCTGGCGGCTTAATCAACCTGGTCACCAAAAAACCTTGGGATGAATCCTATTATTCCGTGGAGCAGCGTTTCGGCTCTTACGATTTCTATCGAACCGAATGGGATGCGACCGATGCGATTACCAATGATAAGTCGTTAAGCTATCGATTTTCCGGCTCTTATCAAAACAACAAGTCGTTTCGAGATTTCAGTTTTAATGACCGGGTTCTGGTGAATCCGTCTTTGACCTGGCGGCCTAGCGATGTCACCGAAATATCCCTGGAAGTAGAAGCTTTGGATGAGGATTACCAGGTTGACAGAGGCTTATTCGCTATCGGCGACCGCCCGGCGCCTGTTCCCGTCAGCCGATCCTTTATCGATCCCAACGATCCTGTCGATACTAATTCCAAGGTGAATCTCGGCTTCAATTTAACCCATGCGCTCAATGAGGACTGGACATTGCGCACCCGTTTTTTGGCTTCGTTTATCCATGATAACAATATTTCCGTCAAACCCGCCAATGCGTTTACAGTCCAACAGTTTTTGGATCCGAGTGCAGGAAATCGCGCCTATCTACGTAATATATTTTCTCAAATATCCGACAGTGAAACCTATACCACTAATCTTGATTTAACGGGTAACTTAGAACTTTGGGGCACAAAACACCAAACTCTTGTCGGTTTCGATTATTTACGATCAACCGGCACCTACCTGACCCGTGGAAATTTTCAGGCTCCAGTACCGGGCTTAGAAATCGATATTTACAATCCGGTATACGGTATTGATCCTTCCTTTTACTCGGCTGCACTGGCCACGCCTTTTCCAGCCGGTGCTAGCCACAGTTTTTTTAGGGATGAATGGTATGGTGTGTATTTTCAAGATCACATTACACTTTGGGATGCTCTCCATATTCTGGGTGGCGGCCGCTATGACTGGGCGACCACCGGTCGTGGCCGCGGCGAATCGTTCAGTGCAGCGGAAGCCGATTTACCTTCCCGCAGGGATGAGGGTTTTAGTCCCAGAGTCGGTATTCTCTATCAGCCCTGGGCATGGGCCAGTGTCTATGGCAACTGGACGACTTCGTTCGGTGCTAACAATGGGGTAACGGATAGTGGCGCCACTATCGATCCGGAAATTGGCGAACAATTTGAGGCGGGGTTTAAAATCGAATTGTTTGATCAGCGGCTGATGACAACGTTAGCTTATTACTATTTGACCAAGCAAAATATCATGACCCGGGATTTTAACAGCTCTGATCCTTCTGCCGTTGCTGCGATAGGTGAAGCACGCAGCCAAGGCATCGAGTTGGATGTAACCGGTCAGATTACCGATGAATTCAGTATCATTGGCAACTATGCTTTCACCGATGCGCGCATCACCAAAGATTTTTCCGGTCTTCAAGGCAATCGCCTGAACAACGTTCCAGAGCATTCCGGCAGTCTGTGGCTTAAATATGATATTCATCACTATGAGCCACTGAATGGTTTGAGTTTCGGTTTGGGTGTGTTTGCTACCGGACAACGGCAAGGTGATGACGGTAATACTTTTGCTTTACCCGGATATGTCCGATTGGATGCCTTCACCAGCTATGCTTACCAGCTCCGCGATTCACGTTTAATTGCACAATTTAATATCCGCAATCTATTGGATAAAACCTATTACGAGTCTACCGATCCTTTTCAAAACGCACCGCCGCGTGTCGGCATTTATCCTGGTGCGCCGTTGACGGCTATGGGGTCGATACGTTTGGAATTTTAGCTGGTTTGTCGGGCATAAAAATTATGCCCAAGCTACGAACTTACTTGATTAAACATGAACGGGTTGATGAAAAATGATCGAGCATGAGGATATGGCTTTACAAAACATACTGCCACAGTTGACGCATGAGAACCGTTATAGAACTTCACGATGGCGGGGGCGTTTTCGGAGTTTTTGGCTAACGGTACATTTGTATGTTGCTCTGACGATAGGCTTTTTCTTCGTCGTCCTTGGACTGACAGGTTCTTTTAATGTGTTTATTTATGAACTGGAGGAGTATGGCTTGCCGCCAGTTCGTCATGAAGCCAATGCGCAACCGCGTTCCCTGGATGAAATCATGCAAACTGTTAAAGCCGCCCATCCGGAAAAACGAGGAAAATGGTCAATACTGTTGCCGAACTACGGCAATGATTATTTGTGGGTGGTCTATCCAAAGCCTGTAGAAACCGCCGATGAGCTTTACGCACCGTTCCGTGTTTTGGTCGATCCCTACAGCGGAAAAATCGTCGCGGAGAGTTATTGGGGGCAAACGCTATGGACATTAATCTATGAAGTTCATGCCGCTTTAATGACGGGTAAATTAGGTGCTGAGATCGGGCGAATCGGCGTCCGGACGGTCTGTTTTCTAGGTTTGTTTCTGTTTATTTCCGCGTTGACGGGGCTTTATTTGTGGTGGCCGCGCTGGAGGAAATTCACAAAAGCAGTGACTATTAAGCGGGGTGCAAGTCTGGAGCGGTTTTACTTCGATTTGCATAAAACCACGGGGTTTTACAGTTCAATCGTCCTGCTGATTTTAGCGTTTACCGGTTTCTCGTTTAGTTATGCGGATTATATCAAGCCGTTGATACGCGGTTTTTCAGCCGTCAAGGAAAAGCATTTAGAAGAACCGGAAGTAAAATCCAGGGTTATAGGTAATGCACAGCCTCTTTCAATAGCGCGGGCCGTGGCACAAGCCAATACCATTTTCCCTAATACGGAATTGCGCGGAATATCAACACCGGATGGTCAAGAGGGCGTTTACTGTATTTCGAAAAGGCAATCAGGGGAAGCTAATTATAGATGGCCGCGCAGCAAAGTGTGGATCGACCAATATAGCGGCAAGGTACTGGCCGTACAAGATCCGAACAAGTTTACCGCGGGCGAAACGTTTTTGAACGTGCTGTGGCCGCTCCATAACGGTGAAGCTTTCGGGCTTGCAGGTCGGATTGTATGGTGTGTTATGGGTTTCGCACCCTTGGTGCTTTATACGACCGGTGTCATCCGCTGGCTACAGAAACGCAAGGCGAAAAGCCATCGCGGCCCGTTGTCGAAACTGCGGCAGGGCGATAAGATGCTGAGGCGCTAAAGCGCATCGTTCGAGCCCGTGGCTCTTGGCAAATGATAAAGAATAGAGGTGCGGGCTGGATCGGCGCGTTAGCGAAAACCCGGCCTATTATCCAATAAGGAGTCCGTCGATTGGCTGATAAAGACATTGATCTATGGTTTGAAGCACTGGCCGCTACCGAGGGTGCATATCAACGGTACTGGGCATTGCTGGATAAAGAAGAGCAGGCCAAAGCCCTGCGCTTTGTCCAGGAACAGCACCGCGCCCGGTACGTCATCAGCCACGGCAAAGTCAGGACGATACTGGCGCGCTACATCGACAAGCCGCCGGAAACCCTATGCTTTGCGCAGGAAGTCGCTGGCAAACCCTATCTGGTTGTCGATGGCCGCCCGCACGAGGTCAAATTCAACCTGTCGCATTCCGGCGACAGAATGATGCTGGCGGTGAGCCGCCACGAGCCTGTCGGAGTGGATATCGAAGTCTGGCTCGACGGCTTCGATTGCGCCGCCGTTGCCGAGGAATGTTTTGCCGAAACCGAGAAGGCGTTCTGGCAGGCCTTGCCGGCGCATGAAAAAGCCGATGCGTTTTACCGGTTCTGGACCCGCAAGGAAAGCTTTGTGAAGGCGATCGGCGCGGGCATTTCGCTAGACGTCTCGCAAGTCGTGACTTCGGTGGACGGCGCTTCCCGGTTCATATCGCTGCCCGCGCGCTACGGCGCGGCCGGTCAATGGCGCCTGGTGGACCTGGACCTGGGGCCGGGCCTCAGCGGTGCACTGACAGTCAGGGCCGGCGGCATGGAGCGCCTTTGCTTCAGGCGCCTTTGACGTTGCGGTGCCCCGGATTATAAGGCTCTTTCAGAGTCGCCCGCTCAGGTTCGGCCATTGAACAATGGCTCGGTTTCAAATGCGGGCAACCGGCGTGGGAGCGATGCCTACATCGCGACTTGCGGTTTTTCTAAATTGCGATGTGAGCATCACTCACACACAAACGATCCTTAACCTGAAGGGATATCGGAGGCTGTTTTTAGCCGAATGCTCAATACCTGAAACAATGGCCCGCGTATATCCGTTAAAAAAAACTGTGTTATATGCCGCACTTTATAGGCCATATGACACAGTGTTTTTGCAGGCTCTAACTGGAGAGATGAGCGGGAAGCCTTTCCCTTTAAAGGGTAGCGATAAGTGGCATCATATTTGCTGTAAGGATTAAGGGGAGCCTTCCCTTCCTTATTTTCAATAACAGCACCCTTAATCAAAGGATTGTATTTGTTGATGAGTCTATTGCCCGAGCAGAGTTTGTCATCTTTTTTTCTACTGCATCAAAAGGATTTGATGCAATTTTTGACTTATAAAGTACAGTGCGCCGAAACGGCAACGGATTTAAGTCAGGAGACTTATTTGCGCCTTGTTCAGCATCGTCAAGTGGATACGATCGAAAATTTGCGTGCCTATTTGTTTCGGATTGCCAATAATCTTGCCCTTGACCATCTTCGCAGCCGGACCCGTCAGCTGCAGCGCGAAGCCGGGCCGGTTACGGACGATTTGGTCTGCCAGGCACCGGAGCCGGATGCGGCGCTGGCCGGCCGCCAGCAACTGGAGATGCTTGAACGGATTATTTACGATCTGCCGCCGAAATGCCGCGAGGTTTTTTTGATGTGCCGCGTGGAAAGCAAAAGCTATGCCGAGATCGGCGATGCGCTGTCCATTTCTCCCCGTACCGTGGAAAGCCATATGCGCAAGGCCCTGGAGCAGATTCGCCAACAGTTTGATTGAGCAGTTTCGAATCACGACGCAAAAATAATGCGCGTCTTGTAAGGGCAAACAGGGTTGTCGAACGTCTTACTAAAAAGCCTTTCCTGTTCATTGGATACCCTGTCGTACTACAATATTCGGCCATGCCCATCAAGAAACCTTCCTCATCGCAGCCATCCGATTCCGAGCTGGCGTCCGTCTGGTTTGCGCGCCTGCAGGCGGGTGACGTGAGCGAGGAGGAAGTGGCCCGGTTCAAAGCCTGGTATCAGGCCAGCCAGGAACATGCCAGGGCTTATGACCGAATGCGGGTGCTCTGGGCCATGCTGGAAGCGCCCGCTCAACGGGTGCAGGCAAAAGTCGAGGCCGAGCAGGCACAGGCAGCGCCGTTGTCCATGGCCGGCAAACGTCCCTATTCCCGGCGCTTCCTGGCCGCCTCCGCGCTGGTTCTGGCCGTTGCCGTGCCGCTGAGCCATCAATTCCCGATCCTCTACCAGAACTGGCAAAGCGACTACCACACGGCGCCGGGCGAGCGCTTAACCGTTGCGCTCGATGACGGCTCACGGATCACCCTGAATACCGATACCGCGCTGAGCGTGGAATTCTCGGCCGATCAGCGGCGCATCAGACTGTTGCGCGGCGAGGGTTATTTCGATGTGGCGCCGAATAAAAGCCGACCGTTTATCGTGGCCAGCGGCACTGCCCGCGCCCGCGCGGTCGGCACGGCCTTCAGCGTCAGGAACTCCGGCGACGCCCTGCGCGTGGCCGTCAGCGAAGGCACAGTGGAAGTGTCGGCCGGCAACAGCGATGAAGCCGTGCGGGTGTATCTGAATCAGCAGGTTGCTTATCGACAGGGCCGGCTCGGGCCGGTCATGTCCGCCGACATGCTCGAGGCGCTCGCCTGGCAGCGCGGCCAGCTGATTTTCAACCGCCAGCCGCTGCCGGAGGTGATCGATGAAGTCAACCGCTACCGGCGCGGCCGGATCCTGCTGCTCAATCCCGCGCTGAAAGGGCATATCGTCAGCGGCGTGTTCGATACCACGGACCCGAACGCCGCGCTGGACGGAATCAAGGCCACGTTGAAGATAAGATCCCTGAGACTGTCCGAACGTCTGGTATTGCTTTATTAACGCGCGCCTATCCCATAGCGCTCATGGCGGGCAAAAGCGCCGCATAAAGCGTCTACTACTGATGCTCATTCTGTCTGTAAGGTCATTCCGACATTTTTTTTCCCGCGACTAAGGGTAAACCTCAGCTGCTTCGTCTTTTGTCCTGAAGGTTAACGTTTTAGGACAATGAGAAACACAGCATGAAATTATCGAAAAGCCGCAAACAAGGACAACAAATGCTCAAAACAGCCGGGGTTCTGGCTGTTCTGCTTGCCACGGGACAAAACGGCCATGCCGCCGATACCGGCAAATCGGTGCCATTCAATATTCCGGCGCAATCCTTATCGGGGGCATTGACCCGGTTTGCCGCCGACACGCGGCTGCAAGTGTTGTATGACAGTGACATCGCCGAAAGTCTGGAGGCTCCCGCGCTGAACGGCACTTATACGCCGGAGGAAGCGCTGGAACAACTGCTTCAGGGCACCGGGCTCAATTACCGGTACAGCAATGACAACACCATCACGCTGGAAATGACCCGCGGCAGCCTGACCGCCGAAAACCTGCTGGCCCAGGCGCCGAAAGAGAACTACCCGGCCGAGCCGGTATCCGAAAAGCCCTATGCCGGCCCGGTCGAGCAGGAGGATATGACCGTGCAGGGCGTGGCGATGTCGGGGTACAACGCGGTGAATGCCAGTACCGCGACCCGGACCGACACACCGATATTAGAGACGCCGATGTCCATCCAGGTCATCCCGCGCGCGGTAATAGATGACCAGCAAAACATTACCGTGGAAGAAAGTTTACGCAACGTGAGCGGCGTGGTTCCGCGCCTTTCGGCCATCACGCCCAATTTTGAGCCGACCCTGATTCGCGGGTTTGCGGCGCGGCAGTTTATCGACGGCTTCAACCAATATTTAAATTCCGGAGACCAGAGCAGTATGGTCAATATCGAGCGGGTTGAAGTATTGAAAGGCGCCAACGCGGTGCTTTACGGCGGCGGCAACGGCTCCCCGGTGGGCGGGATGATCAACCTGGTTTCCAAGATGCCGCAAAAAGAGGCGTTTTATGAGATAGGGGTTAAGGCCGGGCTGTATGACTTTGCCCAGCCGTTCGTGGACTTGAACCAGCCGATCAACGACAACATCCTGTTTCGTTTCACGGGCGAATACACGAACAGCGCCAGCAATATCGACGTGCTCGATACGGACCGGTTCAATGTCAATCCTACCCTGACCTTCACTAACAACGACGATACCACGTTCACCTTGCAAGGCAAGTTTTCACGATGGGAGCAGCAGGACTACCAGGGCTTGCCGGCGGTCGGCACTGTTGCTGGCAATTTCAGGATCCGGCCGGAACTGTTCATCGGTCCGGATGATATCGCAAAAAGCAATTCGGAATTTTACGGCGTCTGGGCTACGCTGGATCACCAGTTGAACGATATCTGGTCATTTACCGCTAAAGGACGCTATTCCCATTCCAAATTCGATACCCTGGCGCAGAACCTGCTCGGCAGCGGTTTTAGCTTTGGCGCCGACCAGCCGCTCATTGCCCCGTCAACCTGGGGACTGATCAACAGCGAACTGGGTCAAGAGCAGGAAGAAAAGAGCGTACAGGTTTATGCCACGGCCAAATTCGACCTGGGTCCGACCAGGAATACCGTGTTGTTCGGCGCCGATTTCAGCGAGCTGGATGACGACGGTTTCATGGACTTCAATTTTTTTCCCGTCGACTTTGTCGACTTGAGCAATCCGGCCTTTCGGGTTCCGTACAGCACTCCGGGCACGCGTGAGCAGACTCAATTCACCAGAAACACGACTTACGGCGGCTATATCCAGCTGCAAAGCACGATCTATGACCGCCTGCACCTGTTGGCGAGCGTGCGCCGCGGCAATGTCGTGACAGATTTCGTCAATACCATGAACGGGACAAGCTTCAAATCGGATACCGGCCGTTTCCTGCCCAATGTCGGCGCGCTGTTTGACATCACCGATGAATTTTCGCTATTTGTCGACTACAGCGAAGGCATGCGCGGCCAAGGCGGGGCCAACTATGCCTCGACACCCAAACCTGAACTCTCCAAGCAGATCGAAGCCGGTGTAAAGTTTAATGTTGCCGAACAGCTGACGGGCCAGCTTGCGGTCTATCAGATTGAGCGGGAAAACGTCAGGGTCACGGATTTCACCGATGCTCAATTCCGGTCGGTCACCAAAGGGCAGCAGCGCTCGACAGGTATCGAGACGGATATGACCTGGCAGGTCACCCAAGGTTTGAGTCTGTTGGGCAATTACGCCTTTACCGAGGCGGAATTCACCGATGATCTGGCAGGCGTGCCTGACGGCAACCATTTGCCGGGTGTGCCGAAGCATTCCGGTCGTTTCTGGGCCAATTACGCCTTCCAGGACGCAATGTTGAAGGGATGGAGCACGGGCGCGGGCATCTATGCGCAGTCGAGCACCTATCTGGCCAAAGACAATCTGTACAAAAGCGAAAGCTTTTACACCATAGATGCAGACATCGCTTATCGAACAAAAGGTTACAAGCTTGGCATATCGGTCAAGAACCTGACCGACAACGAGTATTTTCAACGGCTGAATTACTTCGACACGCGCGTGATGCCTTCTCAGGGCACCACCGTCTATTTCAGCGGCTCGGTGATCTTTTGACGGCTTTGGCAATAGGTGATGGCGCTTACCGGCGCCATCAAGGCTTACATTAATACTACAGTTATCATCAGGACTATTTTATGGATCGTCGACAATTTACCAAGCTGGCATTATTTGGCGCTTTCCTCGCCCCCTTGGGAAACAGCGTTAAAGCCGCCGAAAGCGCTGCGCAGAGAAAAATCCAGGCCAAAACGGATTCTCTGCAGGCGCATAAGGCTTTGATGAGCGCTCCGGGCGTGAAAATGATGGGCAATGAAAAAATTGCCATGCTGCTGTATCCTGGATTTTATGCGCCGGATCTGATTAATCCGCAGTTTTTATTTCATGCCATGATGGGCGCCGAAGTGTGCCTGATTTCCCCGACCGACGATTTGACGCCGGTGGATTGCGGCGGCTTTTCAGTCGTGCCCACGCACAGGCTGAGCGAATGCCCGGCCAAACCGGATATTCTTTTTGTTCCCGGCGGCGCGGAAGGGACGCTGGAGGCCATGAGAAACAAGCCGTTTATCGACTTTATTAAAACCAGGGCGGCTGAAGCCCGATATATCGCCAGTGTCTGTACCGGCAGTTTACTGCTCGGCAAGGCCGGCCTGCTGGCAGGCAAAAAGGCCACCTCGCACTGGTCGACGCTGGACTTGTTGAAAAAGTTCGGCGCGACGCCCGTGAAAGAACGCGTGGTCTGGGACGGCAATCTGGTGACGGGCGGCGGCGTCACGGCCGGAATTGATCTGGGCCTGGAAATTGTCGCCGCCTTGCGCGGCAAGGACTATGCGCAAGCCATTCAACTGCAGGCTGAATACGATCCCGCACCCCCTTATAACTCTGGCTCACCCGAAAAGGCGCCGGCATTTGTCCGGGACAATGTCAGGGGAATGTTCGCGCCGCTGGTGCTGGATATGGAACTGGAGATTTAGGATTGGCTTCAAAATATACCTCGATGCCAATTTTATGATCCCGTGGGAGCGATGCCTTCATCGCGACTAAAGGCCGCCAATCGCGATGAAGGCATCGCTCCCACAAAGCTCCCACAAACGCTGATCCGGATTTACAACAAGGCGATTATTGATTGTCAAATCCTTAACCGAATGGCAGTGGCCCGGTAGGGTACGCCTTTAATTTTTCAGGCTGGCCTGTCAATAACCAAACTCAATTTTCACAACAGCCGTTGCTTTCAAATAACGGCTGATTGCTATAGGTGTCTATTCCGGCAGCAATGTTTTCATCTGCTTGCGGCAGTGCAGCAGGCCTTTCATGATGTGCTTTTCGACGCCGCTTTCGGATATGCCCAGTTCCCTGGCTATGTCGCGATAGCTCATGCCGTGGAGGTTGTGCATGATGAAAACCTGACGGCAGCGGGGCGGCAATTCGTTTATGATCCGCCTTAAAATCCGCTGTCTCTGCTCTTCCGATGCCAGTTGCTCGGCCGATGGCGATTCGCTGGCCGGAACCAGGGTCGGATCCAGGGATTGCGCATGGTTTTCCGTCACCTTTCTATGCTTCAGGTGGTCGAGTGCCAGATTATGGGCGATGCGGAACAGCAGGCTGCGGGGGTGTTCGATCTTTTGCCTTTCGGCTTCGCGCGACAATTTAATGTAGCTTTCCTGAACAATATCCGCGGCAATGTCCCGACAATGCAGTATGCCGAAGACATGATAGATCAGCTCGTTTTGATGTTGCTGGTACAGGGCTTCTAGGTTCAATTTCTCTTCCTTGGATGTCTGATAGCGTACGTAATGAAGATCGCCCGGGAAACATGAGCGTTTAGCGATGCGCGAATACAAATCCGCGCCTGAGTTAAAAAGCATTTTTTATGCCTGAAATGACAATAACATTATAAATATTAAGGTATTAGCGCCGTCAGGCTATTAGCTTCAAGACGGCATGCGATTTTTGATGTTGTTTTTATCGGGCGAAAATGCCATCCGGCAAGGCATACGCCTGTTTAGCGCTAAGGTATTTCCCTTGTTGGGATGTGTTAAATAACATAGTTCAATTAAAGCGGCCAACCCGTCGGTTTCAGTCTTTCCATGCGTTCTTCGAACCGTCATTTCACAGGTGAGGGGAATCGGGCGCTCACGCGTCTATTTATGAACTGATGTTACGCATAAGTTGAATTGAGACAGATTTACTAAAGTACCTCCCGCGCGGCGGTTATTTGAATTCAACGGTAGGGTCGAATTGACTTGTGCCCTTTAGGGTATTCGGCCCGAAACGCTTGCTGTTCAGTCTAGTGCGAATAAATTCGCACCTACGCATGCATGACCATTCAGACGATAGGGTCACTGTCAGTTGAATAAAGCAGGACTTACGCCAGCCTGTGGAGGCGACTTCAGTCGCCCATTCAGATAAAAGGCGACTGAAGTCGCCTCCACAGGTTTTGAATCCGCTTGTTTCGGCGGATGAACAGGCAAACTGCGTAAGCCCTATAAAGATCGGTTTGACAATCTATCGCCAGCGCGGCAGGCAGGATAAAAAACGGCCCATCGTAACATCAGTTATAAAAAGCACTGCATATTGCCTGAATCGACAAAGCGGTCAATTTCGCCTGAAAATCTTGAAAAGGCTCTGCCCCGGCATGTTCAGGCAAAGGCAGGCTCTTTGGATCAATCTATTGCTATCTAACGATAAGTTTGATTCGATGCCTTTCCCAGTCCGGCGGCCCATAAAACCGATGCGCCGGTTCGGAAGGAACAATACAGCATGGCCTGTACAGGCGGAACATGGCCGCGTTTCGAAAAATGGTTCGGAATTACAAGGCTTTATCCCAGTCTATAAGCTGATTGACATTACCCAAGCCCTATGAAAACAAAGAGCCCGAAATTTTATAGGCTTGCCCCTTCGAGGGCTTTATGATAATTCCAGAATAATCAAGAAGGGCACAAAATCCGGAACATCCATGCAACGAATTCGAAAACTATTCCTTTATACCCTGTTCACCCTCCTCGGTCTAAGCACTCTCATCGCCGGCGCGGGCCTGCTGTTTCTGCAACGATCGCTGCCGCCGCAGGACGGCGAATTCATGGTGAGAGGACTGTCCGCGCCTGTCACGATCACATCCGACCGGCACGGCATTCCCGTGATCAAGGCCGGCGACCGTGCCGATGCCCTGCGCGCGCTCGGCTATGTCACGGCGCGCGACCGCCTGTTCCAGATGGATCTGATGCGCCGCAAGAATGCTGGCCGGCTGGCCGAGCTCTTCGGGCAAGTCGCCGTCGATAACGACATCAGAGCCAGAACCTACGGCTTTTCGCGCGTCGCGAAAGCGGTCGTGGCGAAACTGCCGCCTGAGCACCGGCGCTATCTCGAGGCTTACGCCGAAGGCATCAACAGCTATATCGACAACGCCCAGGCCCTGCCTTTCGAATTCACGGCCCTGGCGTACCGCCCCGAACGCTGGAAACCGGAAGACAGCCTGCTTGTGGTTTTGGGCATGTTCGATAACCTCACGGCTTGGGCGGAGCGCGAGGAGCGCATGCTGACGGTCATGGAGAAAAGCCTGCCGGCCGATGTCGTGTCGTTCCTGACGCCGGATACCGACCGGTTCACCGACAGCCTGTATGGCGACGCCAAGCCTTACCGGCCGGTAAGGCCGATTCCGGCGGCCTCGCTGGAAACCATGCTGGCCCGGCATGCGCCGGATGCGGTGAGGCTGGCCGAAGTCGTGCAACTGCGGGACCTCATGGCCGGCTCCAATGCCTGGGCCGTCAGCGGCGCGAAAACGTCTGACGGGCGCGCCATCCTGGCCAACGACATGCATCTGGGCATTTCGGTGCCCAATATCTGGTATCGGGCGGAACTGGAGGACGGAGCCGGCCGCACGGCGGGCGTGACCTTGCCCGGTACGCCCGTGTTCATCGCCGGCAGCAACGGCCGCCTGGCCTGGGGCGCCACCAACTTGACCGGCGATTTCCTGGACCTGGTGACGTTGGAGATCAATCCGGATAATCCCGATCAGTACCGCGTCGGCGATAAATGGCAACACTTCGAACAAACCCTCGAAAGCATCCGCGTTAAGGATAACGAGCCCGTGCAGATTACTGTCCGGCGCAGCATCTGGGGGCCGGTGGCCCTGGCGCCGTTGCTGGACAAACCGGTGGCCGTGCACTGGAGCGCGCTCGATGACAATGCCGTCAATCTCGAGCTGCTGGACCTGGGCCAGGCTGAAACGCTGGAGCAGGCCATGGCAGTGGTCAACCGCACCGGCGGCCCGCAGCTGAACTTCCTGCTGGCCGATAACCAGGGCCGTATCGGCTGGACGGTCATGGGCCAGATTCCCAGACGCGTCGGTTTCGACGGTTCGGTCAGCCGCTCCTGGGCCGACGGTTCGGCCGGCTGGGATGGTTACGTCGAGGCGGAGCAGTTGCCGCGCGAGATCGATCCGCCCTCGGGCTGGCTGGTATCGGCCAATGACCGGCGCATCGGCAAAGAATACCCGCACGTGATCGGGCGCCAGTTCGCCAGCGGCTACCGGGCCTACCGCATCACCCAGCGGCTGGGACAGATGCCGAGCATCAACGAGTGGTCGCTGTTCGCGTTGCAGCTCGATACCGGCAACGAATTCTATGATTTTTATCAGCAGCTGGCGTTGCGCGCGCTGTCGACCGGGAATGCCGAGCAGCAACCGGAACTGCGGGAACTGCGCGACACGCTGCTGGCCTGGAACGGCAGGGCCGACACGGACAGCCTGGGCTTTGCCCTGCTGGTGAGGTTTCGGCAACAGCTGGCGCAAAGCGTGTTCAGCCCATTCCTGGCGGCCAGCCGAAATATCGATAAAAATTTCAACTATGCCTGGACCTATATCGACACGCCGCTGCAGGCCATGCTGACCGAGAAAGTGCCGCGGCTGCTGCCTGACCCGGTCAATTACCGCACCTGGGACGACTTCATCCTGGGGCAGCTAAAGCGCAGCGCGCGGCAATTGAAGACAGCTTATCCCGATACGGCGCTGTCCGAACTGACCTGGGGACGAATCAACAAGGCGCAAATCGGCCATCCTTTCTCCAGGGTCGTGCCGCTGCTCGGGTTTCTGCTGGACATGCCGGCGGATGAATTGGCCGGTTGCGCCACTTGCGTGCGCGTCACCCGATCGGGCTTCGGCGCCAGCGAACGGCTGGTCGTCTCGCCCGCCCACCTCGACCAGGCGCTTTTGCACATGCCCGGCGGCCAGTCCTCGCATCCGCTGTCGCCCCATTACCGCGACCAGCACCGCTATTGGGTAAAAGGCCTGCCGATCGGCTTGCTGGCCGGTAAACCCGAGCATAGGTTAGTGCTAAAACCCGATATCGACTGAACCGGTCTTATTAACCTGAATAGTTCACCACGAACGACTCAGGGGGCGAGCAGGGGTATATGAATTTGAAGCCAAAAAACCGTAGGTCGGGTTACGCGGCGCTAACCCGACCTACGAGCAGGGGTATATGAATTTTAAGCCAAAAACCGTAGGTCGGGTTAGCCTTTGGCGTAACCCGACAGGTCGAAGCCAAGTGGGCGCATTGTGGCGCGAAAGTGTCGAGTTACGCGGCGCTTTTATGCCCTTTAGGGTAAACCCGACCTACGAGCTTGCCCAACGGTTCGCCTTTGTCTGGCGGTTCTTCGATAACCCATTGCGCACCCGAAACAGGGCGGATACGTAGGGGCGAACCTGTGTGTTCGCCCTTGCTCAACGGTTCGCCTTTGGCCAGCGGTTCTCTGATCATTTATTGTGCATCCGGAAGCAGGGCGGACACGTAGGGCCACCCCTACAGGGCATCCGCACGATACAGACGCCCCTTTGATCTGACATTTTAAATGAGGTTGCGCGTGATCAAAATCGTCCACTGATAAACACGCTGATATAAAATACCGGTATGAAGCATACAGACAACGATTTTGACGAGGCATCGGATAGCGAGGATTTGATCGACGAACAGGCGGCCGCCTGGTTTGTCCGGCTGCGCGCGGACACGATCGGCGATGCCGAAAAAGCCGCGTTCGCGCGCTGGCGGGCTCAGAACCCGGCGCATCAACAAGCGTTTGATGAACTCTGTATGCTGTGGGGTGACCCTGGCCTGAAACGCGCATTAAGCGAGGCCGAAACACCATTAGCCGAATTTCCGCGGCCGAAAGACAAAGCGCGCCGTCACTTTCGGCTGCCTTTGGCGATGGTCGCCTGCCTGGCCTTGCTGTTCGTCTTCCGCATTGAGCTGGCCGTATTGTTCCAGGCCGACTATGTAACGGGGGTGGGCGAACAGAAAACCGTGTATCTGGAGGACGGTTCCGCCGTCACGCTTAATACCGACAGCGCATTGGCGGTCACGATGAAGGGCGACAGGCGGAGCATCGAACTGCTGAAAGGCGAAGCCTTCTTCAACGTGCGGCCCGATGCCGGCCGGCCGTTTATCGTTCATGCCGACCATTCCATCACGCGCGTGCTGGGCACCCGGTTTTTCGTGCACGAGAAAGACCATAGCGATGAGGTCAAAGTGCTGTCCGGCCGCGTGGAAGTCACGGATGGCCAGCGCTGGCGGCAGTCGGTCGTTCTCCGGGACGGCGATGCCGTATCGGTCGGCCGGTCCGGGCATGGCGAAACCGGCCGGCTCGATACGAAACAGGCCACGTCCTGGCTGGACGGCTACCTGGTTTTCGAAGACATCGCCCTGAGCGACGTGATCGAACAGGTCCAGCGCTACAGAAACGGCATGGTGGTCTTCAGGGACAGCAGCCTGCGCGGACTGAAAATCAACGGCCGCATCAACCTGCGCGAGCCGGAGCGCATCCTGGACACACTGGAAAAGACCTTGTCGGTCAAAATAACGCGCCTGAGCGACTGGCTGGTCATCATCGGTTGACGGTTGAATTCATTTTCAATGCTAAAAAAGCATGGGCATAGGATGTGCCGACGCCAGGAGGCGCACTTGTGCCCTTTAGGGTATCATTCGCGAGCTTCACCGCATCGCCTGGAGCGTTTGCCTTTGAGCAACCCATCCTGTTCCCTTCGTCCCGCTTCCGCCTGTGCTGTCTCTAATAAATCCATACACTGCCTTTTCGGGCACCAATGCATCCCCGGCAATCAACTGAAACTAATTTTTTTATTTTTCAGGTGAGGGTTTTTTGCGGCTGGTTCGTCTAGTTGATTGAAGCTCTGTAATAGCGGCCTTTTTTCCCCCCACACAGATCCCCTGTTCGGAACTTCAATAGCCTTAAAAAAACCGCCAGGCATGGCGTGGTAGAGTCCAGGGATGGATTTTTTGAATTCTGGCTCCGGCGGCGTCGGCAGACGTATTGGCCGGGCATCTGTATTTTGGGAACGTCTTTAATGTTATTGCCGATATGAATTTGGAGTGCCTTTACCGATCAACTCGAAGCGAGGAAGCATGAAAACATCAAAGTTGGTGCAAGAACGCAAAAGAAGAGCCATGCCCCCCAACATGCCTGAAGAGCGCAGCGTTCGCGAAGGCGATGACTTGCTGGACCTGTTTCCCTTGCCCCGGTATTTTCAGGTGCATTTCCAGCATGTTCATGAAAATACCCAGGATATACAAGCGCAAATGGCTCAGCTCAAGCAATATGTAACGCAAGTGGATGTCAAGCTGGACCGGCTCATGGCGTTATTGGGCGATGCTCCCGACAGGCAGCCGGACGATGGCGAAAAATTATAGAACACGGTCCTGACGCAACAATTTTCAGTTTCGGCAGTGACGACGGTTATTAATGACAAGAGGTTATAAATTCATGACATGTCCTTGGCGGAGCCTGCTCCGACAATTTTTAACGGCGCTTTTTCTGGGCGGCTTTTCAGCAACCTGTTTTGCCACGCATACGGAGTCGGCGGCGCTGAGCCAGCAACAATTGCTGAACAAGGCCCGGCAATCACAGAACACGGTAGAGAAACTGGATGATCAGACGCAATCGATGTTATCGGAATTCCGTGCCGCCAGCCTGGAGCTTGAAAACCTGAAGATTTACCACGACCAGCTGGAAAAAATCGTCGCCAGCCAGGAGCAGGAAAAGGCGGAACTGGCCAGACAGATGCAGGAAATCGATGTGACCCAGCGCAATATCATGCCGTTGATGTTGCGTATGCTGAAGGTACTGGACGAGTTCGTCGAGTTGGACGCCCCCTTTCTGGAAAATGAACGGCGCATGAGAATCAGCGAATTGCATCAGCTGCTGGATCGTTCCGATGTCGATCTGGCCGAAAAATACCACCGCCTGATCGAGGCTTACATGGTCGAAACCGACTATGGCCGGACCATTGAAGCCTACAAGGGCGACCTGGACCTGGACGGTAAAAAGCGCACGGTGGAGTTCCTGCGCTTCGGCCGGCTGGGCTTTTATTACCTGACCCTGGACAATAGCCAGACCGGCTATTGGGACCGGGACAAGAAAGACTGGCAGGTTTTGCCCGATGCCTATCGCAGCGCAATTTCCCAGGGCCTGAAAATAGCCCAGAAACAGGCGGCTCCCGATCTTCTTAAGCTGCCGGTTGCGGCGCCGGAGGCTTTGCAATGATGTCTCGCAAGCGTTTCAAATGGCCGGCCGCGGCGGCTCTGTTGTTGAGTCAGCTGATTGGCGCGGAGTCGATGGCGGCGGATAATCCCCGTTCGCTGGATGATTTGATTAAACAGGTGCATAACGAAAGCGTTCTGGAAAGCAGGGAACTGGAGGCTCGGGAACAGGTGTTCCGCCAGGCACGCGATAACAAGGCGGCGCTGCTGCAGGCGCTGAAAAGCAAACTGGCCGCCGAACGCGCTCGCGGGGCGGCGCTGAAACAACGCTACGAGGAAAACGATCCCTTCATCCAGGCCGAGTCCGAGCGCCTGCACGAGCGCATGGGGTCGCTGGGCGAGCTTTTCGGCGTCGTCAGGCAGACGTCAAAAGACGTGCAGAGCCTGTTCAACGTTTCGCTGATCTCCGCGCAGCTACCGGACCGCGAGCCGCTGGTCAAGCGTCTGGCGGAACGCAAGTCCAACCCCACGATTCAGGAAATGGAGGATTTCTGGTACCTGCTGCTGGACGAAATGGTGCAGTCCGGAAAGGTCAAGCGCTTCGAGGCGCCGGTCATTACCATCGGCGGCGAGGAACAACGGCGGGAAGTGGTGCGGATCGGCGCCTTCAATGTCGTGTCCGACGGCGTTTATCTGCGCTATCTGCCGGAAACGGGGCGCCTGGTGGAACTGGGCCGGCAGCCTTCGTCCCGGTACACCGACCTGGCGCGGGAATTACAACAGACGAAAACCGGCATCGCGCCGGTCGCTCTCGACCCTTCGCGCGGCGCCATCCTGTCGCTGATGGTGCAGTCGCCGGATCTGGGCGAACACGTCAATCAGGGCGGCGTCATCGGTTACATGATCATCATGCTGGGCGTGATCGGGTTGGTGCTGATTGCCGAACGGGCCGTGGTGCTGATGCGGCTCCAGCGCCGCATGAGCCGCCAGCGGCACGGCGACGACACAGGCGAAGACTCGCCGTTGACCCGCCTGCGTCAGGTTGAGCGGGAAAACCCGCTCATGGATGCCGAAACCCTGGGCCTGAAGCTGGACCAGGTCATTCTCAGCGAGCGCCCGGCCATCAAGCGCTTTCTGCCGACCGTGTCCATCTTTGCCGGCGTGACGCCTCTGCTGGGCTTGTTGGGCACCGTCACCGGCATGATCGAAACCTTTCAGTCCATCACCCTGTTCGGCAACGGCGATCCCAAGCTGATGTCCAGCGGTATTTCGGTCGCACTGGTGACCACGGAGCTGGGCCTGATCGTCTCGATTCCGCTGCTGCTGTCCCATAACTGGCTGTCCGGCGGCACCCGCAAGGTCATTTACATGCTCGACGAGGAAAGCGCCGCCATCGTCGCGCGCCGCGAGGAAAGCCTGCATGCTGTCGGCGACTGAACTGATCGATACCGCCGCCGCGTTCATGGACAAGGGCGGGACGGCGCTGTGGGCGATCATGGCGGTATCGCTGCTGATGTGGATACTGATCATTGAACGGTACCTGTATCTGTACTATTCCTATCCGCGGCAACTGGAGGCCGTGAAGACCGCCTGGCGCCACTACAAAAACGCGCCGCTGCCGATCGCGATGCGGCTGCGCACCGGACTGATCAGGGAATTGCAAGTCTCCGCCGGCGCCTATCTGCAGAGCATCACGGTGCTGTCGCAGACCTTGCCGCTGCTGGGCCTGCTCGGCACCGTGTTCGGCATGATCCATACCTTCGAGGTCATAGCGATGTTCGGCAACGGCAACGCGCGCGGCATGGCCGGCGGCATCTCGGAAGCGTTGTTGACGACCATGGCCGGGCTCGTGACGGCGTTGTCCGGCATCTACCTGAGCTCGAACCTGAACGAGCGGGTCAGGACCGCCATCGACAAGGCGGAGGACGAACTGGACTGGACGGACTGCGCCCGGCACGCGCAGTCCCGGCTGGAGTTTCGCGGGGGCGATTATTAACCGATATAAACCGTAGGGTACGCATGGCGTACCATTTTCTATCCCGAGTTTAATAAAGGTACGCGGTGCGTACGAGACTGAAAGAATTCATTTTTTGGCCCAAATTAATCAATAACCACAGAGGAAACAGAGTTGTTAAATCATTGAATTAGCCGACCTTTTTTTCTCGGTGTCCTCTGTGCTCTCTGTGGTAAATCATTTTTTAACCTGACAGGGATAATACTTTCCCACTCTCGTAACCCAGAATTAAAAGCTGTTCTTAGATATTTATAAAAATGAAAATACATAGCGAAGAAGACGATACAAGCAGTACCGAAATCAACATGACGCCCCTGATCGACATGGTGTTTATTCTGCTGATTTTTTTTGTCGTGACCTCGTCAACCATCAAGGAAAGCGGCATTGAAGTCAGCCGGCCGTCCGCGAAAACGGCGGAACGCCAGGAAAAAGGCAACATCCTGATTTCCATCGCCAAAAACGGCGATATCTGGATTGACCGGCGCAAGGTCGATGTCGGCGCCTTAAGGGCCAATGTCGAGCGCCTGCATGCCGAGAACCCGGAAGGCTCGGTCATCATTGCCGCCGATAAGGACGCGCTGACCGGGTTGCTGGTCCAGGCCCTGGATCAGGCGCGCCTGGCCGGCGTGGCCAATGTCTCCATCGCGGCCTATAGCGAATGATGATCCAGCGTTTTCTCGCCATTGGCCTGGGCGCGTTGACCGTCAACGTGCTGCTGTTCGTGATCATGGAGCGCATGTCTGCGCAAAAACCGACTACGCTGACGGCGCCTGCCGATGCCCTGACTATCGATTTTGTCCGCCTGAAACGGGAGCCGCCGCCTCCGCCGCCCACCAAGGAGCGCGTCAAGCCGCCCGAGAAGCAGAACGAGCAGTTGACGATGCCGGACCTGTCGATGCCCGCTCAAAAATCGATGCAGATCAATAATCTGTCCATGGCGATGCCGAAACTTGACATTCCGATGACTATCGCCGGCGCCCCGATGAAGGCCATTCTGGGCGAGGGCATGCCGAGCGGCGGCAAGGCGAACTTCGGCGGCATGGGTAACATGCACGAAGCGGTACCGCTGGTGCGCATCGCGCCGATGTATCCGCCCGGCGCCCTGTCAAAAAGGCAGGAGGGCATGGTCAGGATCGAGTTTACGGTGGCGGAGGACGGCACCGTCGTCGAACCCGCCGTGCTGGTGTCCAAGCCGAAAGGCGTTTTCGACCAGGCCGCCTTGCGTGCCATTCGGCGCTGGAAATTCGAGAAAAAGCTCGTGGACGGGCAACCCGTGCAATGGAAAAGCATGCAGACAATTTATTTCAAGCTGGATAAATAATGGCTGTTAATCAAATAACCAAGCGCTCAGCGACGTTACTGCGGCTGTGCATCCTTCTGGCCTCGCTGGCGGCGACCGGCGCTAACGCCGAGGACAAACAGAAAAACACCGTATCCCCCGAAACTTTCAAGGCTTTGAACAAGGCCCGCGAGCTGTCGGATACATCCCGGTTTCAGGAGGCGGTCTCGCTATTGAAAGCACACCTGCCGAAAGTGGCCGGCAACCGCTATGAAGCGGCGATGATCAATCAGTATCTGGCTTACGCCTATCTGGAAGATCACCGCAACGCGCAGGCGATGACGGCTTTGGAGGCCGCGCTGCAAGGCGCCGACACCTTGCCCGCCGACAGCGTTCAGAATCTGCGCTATAACCTGGCGCAGGTCGCAATGCAGACCGGCAAGTACGAAAAAGCGGCGGCGGAACTGGATAAATGGTTTCCGCTGGAAAAAAATCCCTCAGCCGATGCCTGGTACATGCGCGGCCTGGCCTACTATAAGCTGTCGCGCTTCAAACAGGCGACGGCGCCGCTGAAAAAAGCCATCGCCCTGTCGGCGCACGAAGACTGGTACGTTTTGCTGTTGAGCATTTATCTGGAGCAGAAGCAGTACAGGGATGCCATTTCCGTGCTGAACCAGCTGCTCAGCCTGTACCCCGGCAAACGCGAGTACTGGATGAATCTGGTGGACGCACAATTGATACTCAAGGATTACGATAAGGCGCTGGCGACGCTGATCCTGGTCCATCACCGCTTCGATCTGGAAGAAAAAGACCTGCTGCGGCTTGCCCAGCTCTACATGCACCAGAACATTCCCTACAGCGCCGCGAAACTATTGACGCAGATGTTCAAGACAGGACGCATTGCGCGTTCAGCGGCCAATATGGAATTGCTGGCGAACAGCTGGGCACTGGCGAGAGAGCACGAAAAGGAACTGGAGGTCCTGAAGCAGGTGGCGGCGATGAAAAACGACGGCGCCAGCTACCTGCGCTGCGCGCATATTCAGCTGAAGCTGACGCGCTGGAAAGAGGCGATGGCCATGCTGGAAAAATCCCTGGCCACAGGCAACCTGAAAAACCCCGAGCAGGCTCATCTGCTGATGGGCATCGCCGCCTTCAATGCCGGCAACGCCGGCCGCGCGGTCAGCGCCTTCACCGAAGCCGGTAAATACAGGAAAACCAAAGGCCAGGCGGCGCGCTGGCTACAGCAGGTCAATGCGAAAAAACATGGGTAACTGATATTACGCATGGGCCGTTTTTTATCCTGCCTGCCGTGCTGGCGATAGGTTGTTAAACCGATCTTTATTCAACTGACAGTGACCTCATCGCGTGAATGGTCATGCACGCGTAGGTGCGGATTCATTCGCACTCTTCGCACACCATGAATGCTCTGCAACTGTTGACTCGTCAGAACAAGACTGACTAAGGATTTGGTCGCAAATAATTTCCCTGTTTAAACATAGGATGTGCCGACGACAGGAGGCGCATCATTTGCGAGCGATGCGCTTCGCTGTGCTCAGCACATCCTATGCAAGATTCCAGTTTCAGGAAGCAATTGTTAGCCAAATCCTAAGTACTAAAGCATTTCCTCGTTCCCACGCTCCTGCGTGGGAATGCAGACCGCAGCTGAACTGGGCACCGGTATGGGTTCCCATTTATGCCCTTCAGGGTACGCAGGAGCATGGGAACCAGGGAATACTTTCACAGTCTCGTACCCTACTGTGTTTTTCAGGCAAGCTTGTCGATAACAAAACTCAATTTTCACAACAGTTGTTGCTTTCAATTAAGGGCTGATTGCTCTAAATAACAGCATTTTATTCAAGGAAGTTATCTTTAGCCGAGTCCTTAGAAAACATGCATAAATAACTGCCGGTGGCCGATTCTGCTGGCTTTTCTGACCACGTTCGTCCGCTTTCTGCCTATGTTGAAAACTAGCCCTGTTTATCCAGCCATTCGAACACATTCTTTAAGATTTGCGCTCTTTCGTTGGCGCGATGGTTTAAAAGCTCATGCTTCAATCCATCAAAAATAATTAACGATCTGTCATCGCCGCCCAGTTTTTCATAGAGTAATTTTGCACCCGCAACCGCGGCAATAGGGTCTGCATCACCATGGCATATCAATGTGGGAAGCAAAATCCGGTTGGCATTGAGCAAAACAGCTTCCCGAGCTCGCTTAAACTCATGCAGCCAGCTGAGCGAGACGTTATTGACGATATAAGGGTCATGCTTAAAGGCTTCGATAATTAGAGGATCGTCCGTTAATTCATCGGGGTCGATCATATTGGGAATCTTCAGTCGCGGCGCTATTCCCGACAGCGCATCCGCGAAAAAGCCGCCGAAATTGGCAAACCAGGAGGCAAATGCTACCGGACAGGAAAAAATCATCAGACCCTGTATTGTCGAGGAATAGTGCAAGGCGTAAGTCAGCGCGACGATAGTTCCCATGCTGTGGGCAAATATAAAAACCGGCTTTGCAGGGTCTGTATTGACAATTTCATCAATAAATCGGGCTAAATCATCGACATAGTCCGCAAATGCCTTGACATGCCCGCGCTCGCCTTCGGATTGGCCAAAGCCCCGCTGATCGAAACCGAAGCAGCTAAAGCCCCGTGCCGCGAACGCTTGAAAAGTGGTTTCATAGCGGCCGATATGCTCGCCCACACCATGCAGGAACACAATGGATGCCCTGGGTGAAGCCACCGGCAGCGTATTAAAAAAAAGAGAAAGATGATCCCTGGTCTGAAAAAGTCCCGTCATATTGAAAATTCGTTTTAATGATAACTATCCAATAGATTGAATTGACACTCAATTTATGGTTCCTTTGCCTCGTCCTTATTTTTCTTATCTTCCTTTTCTTTTTCCTTGGATTTATAAAGATCAATCGAGATTAAAGCGAAAACAGCCGCCCAGAGCTTGGATGCGATATTCTGCCCGTACTGAAAAAAAGCGAAAGAGTCCTTTGCACCATAAGGCAAATAAATAAAAAAATACTCCAGAACAAACCACATGGGAGGGAAAATACCCCAGACTATCAGCAACAGGTATTTGGTTCTTAACGTATTTTTTTTATATAAAACCCATAATGTCGCCACTACGGCAAGCAGGCCGAAAATGATAAAAGCATAAATTCCATCCCGAATTGAGCCTTCGTAAACCATCCGAAGTCCAGGTGCATCATTAGTCATTGATTTTCCTCCAAATTCATATCAGCGCTGATTAAAATCAAATATCATCCCCTTCATGCATCAAGAGCGCGGAAACTTTAAGTTGAAGACCAGGCTGCGGCTTTGCTTAATTTCTGTTCAATAAAAAATCGTCTGTAAGTCTCACTGCTTGCTGTCCGATAAATGATGCTCGATAATGCCATGAATTTTAAGTTCTTCCATCAGTTCTTTAACCGAAGGCCAGGGCTGTGATTTTTCATAACTTCTGGGCCAGTCATCCCATCCATACCCCCAACGCCACGGTGTCGGCAGCCAGGGCGCCCCGCCTATGCGGGTGCCGGCATAGATAATATTGCCAAAAACCGGCGCTTTGTTGTTCACGCATCGCATGAGTTCCTGATCCGCTTCTTGACGATCCTGCTCACTGCCTCCGCACCAATAAGCAATATCATGCGCAATGCAACAGGCTGCCCATGAATTATCAAGCCACCGGGAACAGCCATCGGTAGTAAAAATAAAATCAGGCTGCGTTTCTGATTCGGCAGGATTTGGACTGGCGCGCTTTTTTTTGCAATACGTTTCCGCGACGCTCTCAAGGGCATCTCGCATCGGCTTGTTTTTGGTATAAGGCTCAATAGACATACGCGATTCCAACGTAGTACAGCCCGTAAACAGGCCATTCACCAGTAAACCCATCAGAAGTCTGCGGCTTATTAGCGCTATTAAACGGTTATTTTTCATCCGGGACTTAATTCATGATCATGGTCGGCTTTATTTATATTAGCAGACAGGGCAGGCAATGTTTTTCTGCTCATCCTGAAATGATGATGCGCTGGAAAGCGGAAGCCCGGACAAAATCACCCCCCTGATTTGCGAAAAAGGATTGAGCTTTTGAGTTTTTCCATCAGCGTCTGTATAAACAGCCGGGGACCGGACAGCCGGTTATTAAGCCATTCTTTCACGGATTTAAGCCGAGCGACAATGTGTTGGTGGATGGCGCTGGATTTGACCTTGCCGATGGCCCGCATTAACAGGTCGTATGACTGTCTGAACCAGCCGAAAGTCATGAGTTTTTCTTTCGAGACGTTAAACAGCCAGAAGGTAAACACGGCCACGGGAATTTTGCCGACATACAGCGTCGCCCCGGCGATGGCCTGGCCCGTGGCCATCAGTTTAAGTGCCACGATGCCCAGCAACTCCACCTGGATGAATAAAGCCAAAAAAAGCACCAGCAAGGCATGGCGATTGAGCCGGTAAATCAATGTCTCGACTTTCTGGAGAATTTTCAGGCCGTGAATAAAGGCATAAATCGGTTCGGCGATGTTGTCCCAGACCAGCTCTTCCAAAACGATATAAACGGTTACCAATATTCCCAGAACGATATCGGCTATTTTTGCGATGATTTTTTTCAGCATAACCCGATCCTCAACACGCTCATTGTCAGCGCTCCATTGTATAGCAGACCAGATTGAAGCTCGGGGAAAATCCTGCCTATTCCGTAAAAGACGTTTATGGGATGGGTTTGATGCGTCAGCCCACCCCATGCGTTTCGGACTTTCCGGACAGGAACAGGCGTCAATCGGCGGATGGCGCGGCGCTTATCCGCATTGCGCGCTGAACAGCGCCTCGGCGCGTCTGCTGATTTCTTCCGGAGACAGGTCTTCGATATGGGAAGCCAAAAACCAGACATGCCCGAACGGGTCTTCCAGCGTGCCGGTACGGTCGCCGTAAAACTGATCCAGCAGCGGCCTGACGACCTTCGCGCCGGCATCGACGGCCTGCGCGAATTGGGCGTCGACATCCTCTACGTATAAATGCAGCCCGGTGGATGAACCGCCTTGTGTTTGGGGATTGCGCAGCGGACTTTGGTCGCAGGCGTCCGACAACATCAAGGATGAGTTGCCGATCCTGAGTTCGGCATGCCCGATCTCGCCGTTCGGGGTAGCCAGCCGGAACACTTCCGTCGCATCGAATGCGCGCTTGTAAAATTCAATCGCTTCGGCCGCGCCTTTAATACAAAGATAAGGGGTGATGCTGTGGTAACCGTCGGGGATAGGTTTGACTGACATGACTTTTCTCCTCTCGAAATGAACATACCGAGCTGCCTGACCGGGGGGCAACAGACAGCAGGCAGTATAGCGAACGATCTGGTAAATCGTCATTAACGGACGTATTTTTAGACTCTGTTTCTGTATTTTGTTGCCGTTAAGTTCAACGCATGGGCCGGCGATTACAGGGTCCGAAATTGGCGCCTTCATCGCAAACCGTCACGCGTGGGCACGAACAGCCTGTGTCCGCCCCGCGCTCAGTGCGATTTGAAGCAAAAACAGGTTGTTGGACCTGACTGAACGGTGAGCGGGAGCGTGTCGCATCAACCCCCCCGCTGTCGGTACACACCCTGCCTTCAAAACGCCGAATTGTCCGAAAGCTATGACTCACCGTATCTCAACGGCAAAACCGTCGTGTCGATGGCCTTGCGCAGCACGAAACTGGACTGGACGCCGCTGACGCCTTCGATGCGGGTCAGTTTTCCGAGCAGGAAGTCCTGATAATGATCCATGTCCGGCACAACCACCTTCAACAGGTAATCCGCCGCCTGGCCGGTGATCAGGTAGCATTCGAGTACTTCCGGCCAGGCGCTGACATGGGCTTCGAAATTCTCGAACCGGTCCGGGGTATGCCGGTCCATGCTGACGTGAACCACGGCGGTCAGTTTCAGCTGCAGCTTGGCCTGGTTCAACAGGGTAACATGGCGGTCGATGAAGCCGTTGTCTTCCAGCTGCTTGACTCTTCTTGAGCAGGGTGAGGGCGATAGTCCTATTTTATCGGCCAGTTCCAGGTTGGAAATGCGCGCGTTCTTTTGCATTTCGTCCAGGATGCGTCGGTCTGTTCGGTCTATTTTCATGGCGGTTCAACAGGGTAGTTGTCGGCTTCAGGCGATCTAGGACAATGATTATACAAACAGATGGCAAGCAGTAGGCAATAATTGCTTAAAAAGCCGTTTTTGAATGCATATTGGCAATCATTCACTCAGACCTTTTTCCTATACTGTCGCTTCACTTAACGACCATCGAGCGGGGAAGCATTATGAGTACAGCACAGAAAGCGGTTTTCGATCATCATAAGTACAGACCCAGCCCTGTCATCAATCTGCCGCGGCGGCAATGGCCCGACCGGCGCATTGAGCAGGCGCCCATCTGGTGCAGCGAGGATTTGCGCGACGGCAATCAGGCGCTGATCAATCCCTTGACCATCGAGCAGAAAACGGCTTTCTTCCAGCTCCTGGCGCGGATCGGCTTTAAGGAGATCGCTGTCGGCTTTCCTTCGGCCTCGCAGACCGATTACGACTTTATCCGCCAGCTGATCGAGCAACGGCTGATACCGGACGACGTCACGGTGGCGGTCCTGATGCCGGCGCGCGAGGCGTTGATCCGGCGCAGTTTCGAGGCCTTGAAGGGGGCAAAAAGCGTGATCATGCATCTGTACAATTCCACCTCCAGGGTGCAGCGCGAGCAGGTCTTCAACATGGACAGGAACGGCATTACCGCGCTGGCCGTCAACGGCGCGCGGGTCATGAAGGAATGCGCCGCGGCGCAGCCGGAGACCGCATGGCAGTTTCAGTATTCGCCGGAGAGTTTTACGGCCACGGAGCCTGATTATGCCGTGGAAATCTGCAATGCCGTCGCCGAGATTTGGCAGCCGACGGCCGAGCGGCCGATTATCTTCAACCTGCCGTCGACGGTCGAGATTTCGACGCCGAATGTCTACGCCGACCAGATCGAATGGTTCAGCACCCACATCCGGCATCGCGAGGCGGTCATCATCAGCGTGCATACGCACAACGACCGGGGCTGTGCCGTGGCGGCCGCCGAACTGGCGCTCATGGCCGGCGCCCAGCGCGTCGAGGGCACGCTGTTCGGCAACGGCGAGCGTACCGGCAATGCCGATATCATGGTCATGGCCATGAATCTGTACAGTCAGGGCGTCGATCCCGAGCTGGATTTTTCCGACCTGGACGCGATCAGCCGCCAGGTCAGCCGCTTCAACCAGATCGCCGTGCATCCGCGTCATCCTTATGCGGGCGATCTGGTGTTCACGGCCTTTTCAGGCAGCCATCAGGATGCGATCAAGAAATGCCTTGAGGCGCGCCGGCCGGGGCAGCCGTGGAATGTCGCCTATCTGCCCATCGATCCGGCCGATGTCGGGCGCGATTATCAGGCGGTGATCCGCATCAACAGCCAGTCCGGCAAAGGCGGCGCCGCTTATGTCATCGAGCGGGAGCTGGGCCTGCAACTGCCGCGCTGGTTGCAGATTGAATTCAGTCGTATCGTGCAGCGCCGGACCGAAACCGAGGGGCGGGAAATCAGCGCGCAGGAACTCGTGGCATTATTCGAGCAGACCTATTTCGCCGGGGACGCGGTTTACCGGCTGGCCGGATTTCATCTCGACCACGACCGGGAGGAGACACTGTCGGCGCGCCTGGTGTCGGCGTCGGGAGAGATAACCGTGACCGGGACCGGCAATGGCGCGCTGGATGCCTTTATCAATGCGCTGGAACGGCAGTTCGGCCAGGCCATCGAAATCACCGACTATCATGAGCACGCGCTGTCGACCGGCAGCGATGCCAGGGCAGCCTGTTATATGCGCTTGAAATACGATGGCGAGACCCATACCGGCATCGCCTGTCATGATGATATCGTCAGCGCTTCGCTGAATGCCGTTTTGAGGCATATCACGTAATTTTATGAAGCCCTCGGTCCGAATTGCTTCGGCCCGAGGGGCTGAATTCAAGCGAAGCTATCGGTTAACTTATCCAGATGCAGGGGCTTCGACTTGATCAAGCTGAGCCAGGCGCTGCAAGGGTAATTCCAGGCACAAGCCGCGATGAACCAGCTCTTCGCGTAGTTTTTCAATGCGCCGGACGCTGGCATTGTTTTCGCTAGGACGATAACCGACGATAATCAGCAGTCTCGATGCGGAACGGCGAAACGCCAACAGGGCGATCAAGTCCAGTGTCGCGTCATCGCTCCAGTGGGCGTTATCGACGACCAGGATAAAGGGCGAATCGCCGCTCAAGGTCTCAAAAAACTCGGCGGCTTCTCTCAGCATGCGGCGTGTATTGTTTTCAGAGACTTTCGGCAGCAGGGCGGCCAGTTCCTCGGCGCTTAACAAGTTCGACATTTGAAACAGCCAGCAGGGCGCAACTTGATTCAAACGCTCGATCAGCGCTCTTCCGGAAGGTTCCCGGCAACGGCGCTCCAGGGCTTCCAATAAAGGCAGGAAGGGTTCCGCGACCCCGTGCAGTTGCACGCATCGGGAACGCAGCAAGGCCAGTTCGGGAGATTGGATTTTGGCCAGGAACATGTCGAGCAATGTCGATTTACCCGTGCCTCGCTCCCCCGCCAGAAAAACCACGCACCGCTCTTTATTTTTCGCCTGCTGAAAGGCTTTCCGGAGCAAGGCCAGTTCCGCCGGGCGTTCAATCCAGGCGGACGAGGGCTCAACTTTGGTCCGGTAATGCAAAGGGATCAGATGCTCGAGAGATTGCGTAACCGAGACCTCGGGCAGGAAACGATAACCCCGACGGGTCACTGTGGAGATAAAGCGCGGATTTTTACGGTCGTCATGCAAAATATTGCGCAGGGAATTAACGGCCAGCCTCAATGCCGAGTCGTCGACAAGCCGGCCATCCCATACCGCATCGAATAATTCCTCCCTGGATATGACCTGTCCCGTGTGCCGCAGGAAATAAAGCAATAACCGATAAATTTTGGGCGGCAAATCGACAGCGGTTTTACCTTTCCACAAGAGCTGGCTGGCCATTTCCAGGCGAAACGTTTCAAACTCGTAAATAGAATTTTGATCCATCGACGCAAGCATAAAAAGCCTGTAGTAGAGATAATGTCAGACTCTAACACAAAAATAACAAATTGCTAACAACTTACAGGAGGGGCTTAAGTATACTGGCACCGGGCAAGGATTTAACTAAAAATTAACGCTTCTTTGAATTACAGACTGAAACTTATTGGAAGTATTGAGAATTAAAGGGATCTTCGACCAGGTTAAACCTCATCGGTTCGATTCCGGAATAGAGTTGTAGAAGTAAGGATAAGCCAAACTTGTTGTGAGGCGAAGAATAGCAAGCTACGGGTCTTTGGGTGGATGATGATAAAGAAGGCTGGGTTGCGTTTTTTTAATTTGTAAAAACTTGGAATTTAGTTATGGAAAAGCAAGCTTGTATTTTGGGGGCCGTCACATTGGCGCTGGCGTCTGTTACTTTTACCCCAATCGCGGGTGCTGCGGTCGTTAATGCTTACAGTGAAGGATATGGGCTCTCTGTAAATTTGAATGTTGGGGGCTCAAACTTACTGGCAGTGGCAGCACCTGCTGGTATATCGGGAACAGCCCCGGCGCCCTATGATCTGAATGATGCGCTTTTAGGCTTTGACGTTGGCGTTGATTTACTAGTAGCTCAAGCTCATGCTTCGATCGATGTAATTACTGGATCGGCGGATTCCAATGTTGATGGATCGGCCGGTAATAAAACCACGAGCGCATCCGGCGGCATCGAAGGTTTAAACATCAATGCCAGTCTTTTCTCGATTTTTGGTCCTGGATTAAGCCTGTTTGAGCTGGATAATTGGACTTTTAGCTCCAGCGCCGAGGTAACGGGGGATTATGGCAATATGACCGCCTCGGGAAGCGCTAATATCACATCGTTAGGCTTGAGCATATTAGGCCAAGATATCCAAGTTGACACCAATGCCGGACCAAATTCCATGATTGATTTAAGTGCGCTCGGACTCATTGGCGCCACTTTGATTCTCAACGAACAGATAACGGATTGCTCCAATTCTTTTTGCTCAATGACGGTCAATGCACTGCGCTTATCCTTGAATGGTTTAAATAATTTATTTGACGCCGACATCATCATCGGACACTCCTACGCGGAAATGTCAGCCGAGAATATATCAGCCGTTCCCGTTCCAGCCGCTGTCTGGCTGTTCGGCTCGGCAATGGCTGGCCTGGCCGGATTCTCGCGCCGTCAAGCGGGCAGAGCGATTGCTTAACGGCTTAGGTTAAGAATGAATATCAAAGCGGACAGGCTGTTTTGTCCGTCTTGCATAGGAAAATGGTTCAGGATGAACAAAACTTCTGAATAGACCGAGGATCTGGTTGATTAGGAAGTGGTTAAAAAGCCAAACTCGTTGCAAAGCGGGGACGGAAAGCCACAGGTCTTTCAATGGCGAAAGATGGCTGGGTTGCAATATTTGTTTTTTAAATTATTGCAGAGGAAATAAAAATGAAAAGAGTTACTGTATTAAGCCTAGTGCTAGGCTTGGCGATGCTAGGCGGGGGGAATATAGCAAGTGCTGCTACTTATGGACCCGTAACATCCGACGGATATGCTCAGAGCCTGCTTTCTGAGGATGGCGACTTTGAGGATAGCAATGATGATGTATCGGATGATTTTTTTGGTGCTACCGATTGGACGGATATATCTAATGAACTGTCTTTCACAGGTGATTTGAGAAGCGGAACATGGTCGATTGATTCCTCTTTATGGGATACTTATCAAGCCATCACTCTGGTTCTTAAAGACGGAAGAACAGGCAGACCACCCAATGGTATTTTTTACACAGCCTGGCTGCTAGTAGAAGGTTCAATATCTGGTACTTGGGCAATGCCTGACAAAGATCTTTCACATATGAGTCTCTATGGTAGCAATATAAACATTGGTGGTGATGAGCCGCCAGCCGTACCTGTCCCCGCGGCAGTCTGGTTGTTCGGATCAGGTCTGTTGGGTTTGATCGGCGCGGCGCGCAAAAAATCAGCTGCCGCCTGAGGTTAAAATCTGATTCCAATTCAGTAAAGGGGCTCCGGCCCCTTTTTTATGACCGCTGAAATGCAATATACCGATTAATACTGGTGTAATCGACAGGGCAGTTGGGCTTATACAGCATAAGGTTGATTTTCAGGCTTCTTTCAAGCCTGGTGATGACCGATTTCCTTTCTTATCAGGGCGAGCAGAGCCAGGACCTACATTCCTCAGCAAAATTTGACCTAATCAGCATTATTTCAGTATCGATTGTTAATCGGCCTATTCATTTTCTTTGATCCCCAGGCGTTTTAATCCGGCAATTCCCACGGATTGATGCCCTGATACCGTAAATTGAACAGACACGTAGGGGAGAACCTGTGTGTTCGCCCTTGCTCAACGGTTCGCCTTTGGCCAGCGGTTCTCCGATAACCCGTTGTGCACCCGAAACAGGGCGGACACGTAGGTCCGCCCCTACCATGCATCCGTACGATACAGGCGCCCCTTTTGATTTGTATGAAATGAACAGACACGTAGGGGCGAACCTGTGTGTTCGCCCTTGCTCATCGGTTCACCTTTGGCTAACGGTTCTCCGATAACCCGTTGTGCACCCGAAACAGGGCGGACACGTAGGTCCGCCCCTACCATGCATCCGTACGATACAGGCGCCCCCTTTGATTTGTATGAGCCGCATCGCGAGTTACTGAAATTATTAGGTGATTTCCATGTTAAGTAATAGCCATGGAATAAATCAGGGAATTGTAGGTGCGAATTCATTCGCACTGTGCGGATAAATCCGCACCTACACCGGAAATTCATCCGCGCACTTGAGGAAGTTATTTTGTGCGCGTTCCTAAATATTATTCCGGTAGTGGCTGAATTGGCTGCGGAATGTCAGTCAGGACATGATGCCTCATCGGCTGACTGTAGAAATCAAGCGCGTTTTCTGCGGCTGCCCTGAAAAATATTGCGCAGGGAATTAACGTCCAGCTGAAATCCCCGATCATCGACAAGCCGGCATCCTACACCGCATTGAGCAACTCTTTCCGGGATATTGACCAACCCTCGTACCGAACAAAGCCAGGCAAAAACATTGCAAATTCGCTATCTCGAAGTTGGCCATCGACACAAGCACAAAAGCCTGGTTAAAAAAAGTGACTTCAAGCTGTAACACAAAAATAACAAGCAGCTAACAAATAAAATAAGCGGCTTATGTATACTGACAACCGTCCAAAGAATTAACTGGAAATCAGTTTTATTTAATGGAAGCGCTGAAACTTAACGGAATCAATGTGAATTAACAACAAGGAGCACAGTGACGGGAGCAAAATAAATAGATTTTTCGATTGAGTAGTTTAACCCAGATTTTTTTAAAATTATTGCGGAGAAATGAAAGTGAAAAAACATAGTTTATTTGGCCTGATACTGGTTTTGGTTATGTTGGCGATGAATGTGGCAAACGCGGCTACTTATGGGCCTGTAACACCTTCCTTGGTTTCCAGGGATGGTCCGGCTAATGACGGAAGCGATTCCGTCGCAGATCTGAATGCTAATAATTATTTTGGCCTTAACACTTGGTCGGAAATAGCCAGAATAGAGATACCGGAAAATGATGCCGCCAGTACAGGATTTTCCGACGATCCACTGAGCATAGGCGATCTGGTCAGAAATGACGAGGGTGAATTGATAAGTGGACGTTGGTCGCTTGATGCGTCTGTATGGCAAGGCTTTGCGTCTGTGATGCTGGTTCTGAATGATGGCAATGTGGGGAATATTTTTTGGACGGCATGGCTGCTGACGCCAGGCAGTACATTCGGTCACTGGATGACGCAAGTGCCCGATAGCACCTTTAGAGGTCTTTCACATATAACAGCCTATGTAAGCCCGGATGCAGCCGTTGTGCCCGTGCCCGCGGCAGTCTGGCTGTTCGGGTCCGGTCTGGCCGGTTTGCTCGGCGCGGCCCGCAGAAAATCAGCTGCTACTCAAGCTTAAAATCGGGTTTTACATTAACAGGGGCTTCGGCCCCTTTTTTTGCCTTTTTTCAGCCGGTATCAAAACGTCTTCCTATGGGCCTGTCCCGGCGACGGACCGGACAGCTCCAGCAGGTCGATTACGTTCATCCTGATGGCCAGGCGGGTCAGCTCGATATCGTTGGCGACACCCAGTTTCCGCTTGATCAGGTAATGACAGTTCAATACGGTTTTCGGGCTGATATGGAGCATCAGCGCGATATCCTCGACCGGCCGCGCTTCCGCCAGCAGCCGCAGAATCTCGAATTCCCGCACGGTCAGTTCTTCCAGCGCGATGCGGTCGGCGCCCAGCTTTTCCAATGCCAGGGCCTGGGCGATGTCGGGGCTCAGCGTGTGGCGGCCGGCATGGACATCATGGATGGCCCGGAGCAGGACATCGGGCGGACTGCTTTTGGTGACATAGCCCAGGGCGCCGGCTCGTACCGCTTGTATGGCAAATCCCGGATGCTGGTGCATGCTGAAAACCAGGATTCTGGCATCGGCTTGGCGCTGCCTGATGCGGGCAATCGCTTCCAGCCCGCCCTGATTGGGCAGCGACAGGTCCATGATCACCAGATCGGGGCCGCATGCCTTGAAGCGGACATAGGCTTCAAACCCGTCCGAAGCCTCCGCGACGATCTCCAGCCCAGGCTGCTTGGCCAGCAGCGCGCGATAGCCTTCGCGAACGATGGCATGATCATCGACCAATAAAATCCTGATGCGGGTCGAAGCCGTCATGCCGGCGCGCCTGTGACAGATTGTACCGGCAACCATGCCCGGATCATAAGCCCGCCGCTTGGGGATGGCGCCAATGTCAGTTGCCCGCCCAGTGCCGTAACGCGCTCACGCATGCCGAGCAGGCCGATGCCGGCGGCATCCTCATACGGTGGATTACCGGCGCTGCCGTCGTCGTCGACCCGCAACTCGACCAGTCCTTCGGACTGCGTGAGCGTGACCTGGGCGTTGGCGGCGGTCGAATGTTTGGCGATATTGGTCAGGCATTCCTGAATGATGCGGAAAATATTGGCCGGCACGGGTTCGGGCAACCGGTCGGGATCGCCGTCGATGGTCAGCCGATAATGAGTCTTGCCGCCGCTTCGGGCATTCCAGCCCGCCACCAGGCTGTTCAGCGCGGCCGACAGTCCCAGTTCATCGACGGCCATGGGCCGCAGCCGCAGCAGCATCCCGCGCAATAACGCCATCATGTGGACGGTGATCCGAGCGATGTTTTCGCCTTCAGGCACCAGTGCCGGACAGTCCTGTTCCGCCGTTTGCGTTATGGAGGCCGCGACGGCATTGATGGCGGCCAGACATTGGCCGAACTCGTCGTGCAGCTCGCGTGCCAGATAGCGGCGTTCCTCCTCCTGCACCGTCATCAGCTTCAGGGACAGTTCCCTGCGCTCGGCAAGCAATTGCTGCTGGCGGGCCGCCAGTTGATTGACAGCCTGGCCGGTACGCTGCCATTCCGTCAATTCGAACGCGGGCAGGCGAGCCGACAAGTCGCCGTTTCTCATGCTCTCCAGGCCCGCAATGATGATTTGCGCCGGCCGCAAGGCGCGGCTCACCGTGCCATAAACCAGCAGGCAAAGGGCCAGCACGGTCGATGCCGACAAGCCCATTAATCCGCGCAGCTGTTGCCAGGCGTCGGCGATATCCATGTCCGCGCCGGGCGTGACGACGACTGTGCCATAAACCCGGCCATGGAAGACAATCGGCCGTTTTGTCTCAGCCCCGGGCGCGAAGGCCCAGCGGTAAAAGTTCTCGAACCATTCCGGCCTGCTTCGGGCGGGTGCCTTGCCGCCGCTGCAAACACTGCGGGCCTGATCGCCGCTTGCCGGCATAAAGCGCACGCAAGTGCCGGAAATGGTGTTGATTTGCTGCCATAAACCCTGATCCGGGAACCGTGTCGCAAGGTCGAAGCCCGCATTGATGCGCAGCAACTGCATTTCCAGTTGCCGACCTATTGAATCGGCCGTTGCCTGGGCCTGATCCCTGGATGCCCTGTCGGCCTGATGCAGTACCCAGGTCGCCGTTGCGACCAGACAGATCAGGCCGATCAGGACGATGCGCGAGAGCAGATGGAATTTCAGATTCATAGTCAATGAAGGATTGAGGTTCGGGCGCGTTATTGACCGCATTCTATGCGCCTGTGGCGGACATGAAAAGCCATCGCGACAAGGACGGGCAAATTGCCCGTGTTTGACGGGTAATGAACAGGTTACGAACGCATGTCGCCACGTTACCCTGTCGGTACGCGGCCCCGTAGGGGCAGACCTGCGTGTCTGCCCTGGCCGTCGCCCCACAGGTGCGGCGTTACATCGATCTAAGGAGAAAATAGCATGAAAATAAAGAAATTAAGCAATCAACGGTCTGTTCCCGCCTGGATCCTGCTGGGCATGGGGCTGATATTAAGCGGCGCCGTTAACGCGGGCCCCCGCATAGCGGTTTTAAACTTCGAGCTGAACGACATTACGTCCTTGCCGAACACGCCGGGGGAGCGCGTGCGCACGGCGTCGATCAAACCGTTGCTGGAGCAGGCGATCGGTCAGGCCGGCGATTATGAAATCATCCCCGTCGATATCGAGGCGCAAGCGGCGGCCAATGCCGGCTTTGGCTATCTGTACAGATTTCATGACAGTGCGGCGGAACTGGCCCGGCAATCCGGCGCCGATTGGGTGATCGTCGGGCAGCACAGCAAACCGAGTTTTTTATTCTCTTACTTGATAGCGTATCTGGTCAACGTGAAAAACCCCGCGCTTTCCGCACGCTATGCCATCGAGCTGAAAGGCAATCATGAAAAGGTGACAAGGCGAGGAGTCAAGGCTTTGGCGAAAAAAATTGACGCCACGATTAATCGGATGTGAATACCTATCAAAGTGCTATGAAATACATTCTGTTTTTTAACGGATGCCGTACAAGGGATTGTGATCCTGTTTGCGCACCGGGCGCGGGGCTCCATGTAAGCACTCGGCGCGCAAAGCGGCCGGATTGCCGGCCTGCAGGGATCGCCCGGTGCAAAAACCAGGGGAACTTCTTGTAACATCGATTATATAATCTATAATCAGATATTTACTCAAATACCGATTTATTCTATTTATTAATAACAAAATACTAATAATAATTAATAATAAAATACTAATATTAAAGGATAGAATTTAACAGCCTGTTACGGCTTTTCCACGGTTTTTATCGCTTAATTATATACAGCCTGAAGCTGCCATGATTTGGGCGGATTAACTCAAATAATTTTTTACCGATCAGATATTCAGGTCGGTAAATTCGGAGCAAGCTCCGCAACGGGCGAAAGGTTAACGAAATCCGTTAAGGCCAGGGAAGATTCGGCAGGTGGGCAGGGCATTTTTCTGTCGTTTTTGCCGTAGAGCTTGATCATTCTACCCCTCATCCTGTCCCTTTCCGAAGGGAGAAGGGCAGGATGCCACAATATTTTTGTGATTATCCTTGAGGGTTTGAATGCATGGATAACGCAAAACATGGCAGAGCATCGCCGGTCTTTCCTGGAGACGGATACCAAGCCGATTTTCTAAAAACCCTTAAGGGCCATAATAAATATTAATAAATGCCAAAAGGAGAATCTGTATGTCCTCGCAAGCGCCGAACGGGCAATCACCCTATGAGGAGCGCATCATCCCCTTTATTACCGATGATGGCGTCAATCTTAATCTGATCAATGTCCGCGGCCGCAAGCCGCCGGACAAAGGCCCGGTAATACTGGTGCATGGCGCCGGCGTGCGGGCCAACATCTACCGGGCGCCGGTGGAAACGACCATCGTCGATGTGCTGATCGAGCAGGGCTATGACGTATGGCTGGAAAACTGGCGCGGCAGTATCGCCTTTCCGCCGAATTTATGGACCCTGGACCAGGCGGCGCTTTACGATCATACCAAGGCCGTCAAGACCATCATCGCCGAGACCGGCGCTCAACAGCTCAAGGCCATTATCCATTGCCAGGGCTCGACCAGTTTCACCATGTCGGCCCTCGCGGGACTCGTGCCCGAAGTCACCACCATCGTCAGCAATGCCGTGTCCCTGCATCCGGTCGTGCCGCGCTGGTCCACGTTCAAGCTTCAATACCTGGTGCCGCTGGTCAAGCTGTTCACGCCCTACCTGAATCCGCACTGGGGCGTCGAGGCGCCCGATCTGGCGGCAAAAATGATTACCTTGCTGGTCAATATGACCCATCACGAATGCCATAACGCCGTCTGCAAACAGGTCAGTTTTACCTACGGCAGCGGTTTTCCGGCCTTGTGGAGCCATGAAAACCTGAATGAGGAAACCCATGAATGGCTGAAGGAGGAATTCGGCGCCGTGCCGCTGCGCTTTTTCGAGCAGATCAATCGTTGCGCGCGGCAGGGGCATCTGGTTGCCGTTGAAGGCTTCAAGGAACTGCCGGACGATTTCGTCAAGGCGCCGCCCAAGACTGACGCCCGGTTTGCCTTCTTTACCGGAGAAAACAACCTCTGCTTCCTGCCCGTCAGCCAGATCAACACCTATAACTATTTTTCCGGATTGCGCCCGAATTACCATTCGCTGCATGTGTTGCCCGGTTACGGCCATCTGGATGTGTTCATGGGCCAAAACGCGGCGCGGGATACGTTTCCCTTGATCCTCGACGAACTCAATAAAGACTGATTCATAACAACAATAAAACCGCGCCATAACATCAACGGCGCCAAAAGGGGGTAAAAATCATGTTTTGCATGCCAAAACGCATTAAACAATACGCGGGCCGTTTTTCGCTGGTCGACGGCATTCCGTTCAAGCTGCCGGTCGCCGCGACCAACTCGCCGGCCCTGATGGCGATCTTCCCGATCAATGCGGAGAAAGCCAAGGCCTTCCTGCCCAAGGGGGTCCATCCCTTCCGCTTGTGGAACTCCGGGTTGCTGATCGTGACCGTTATCGATTACCGCGAGACGCCTATCGGCAAATACGTCGAGTACAGCATCGCCATCGCCTGCACGCATGGCGAGAAACCGGCGCCCAGGCTGCTGCCGGCCCTGTTCATGAATTTCTTCAAGACCGGCCAGTATGTGGTCGACCTGCCGGTATCGTCGGAAATATCGGTCAAAGGCGGCAAGGGCATCTGGGGCATGCCGAAGCATCAGGGACATCTGGATTTCAAAATCACCGAGGACAAGGTCAGCAGCCAGTATGACCTGGACGGCAAACTGGTGGCTTATGTCGAGATAGAACCGGCCAAAAAGGCCTGGATACCGGTCAAGATGCGCGCCTCCAATTACTGTTCATTCCGCGGCATGCTGATGAAGTCGGACATCCTGCTCGACACCCAATGCGGCGTCCGCCTGCTCAAGAGCGCCAAGGCCCGCTTCGTCATCGGCGACCATCCCCGTCTGCAGGCCATGAAGGAGCTGGAAATCGGCGATGCCCTCGCCACGGTTTACCTGCCGTCCATCACCGGCACGCTCGATGATCACATTGAAAGCTGGTTTCTGGATTTCGACCAGTTGCCCGAAAAAGCCCCGGAAGGCTTTGAGTCCGTGATCAATCTGGGCTTGAGTGAAGACTGGCTGTCGCCGCCCGACGCGCCGATCCCGCCGGCGTGATCATGATGGCAACAACCAACAGTCAGGAGTAACAGTTATGACGGCACAAGCCCATATTCCCCAGGGCGCGGCGGCCAACGACAGCCGCCTGCCCAAACGGGCGCTTATTCTTCCGGGCGGCGGCATGCGCTTATCGTATGCCGCCGGCGCTCTGGCCGAAATTTTCGCCCATGACCTGAAATTCCAGCACATGGACGGCACGTCCGGCGGCTCGCTGAACCTGGCCATGCTGTTTTCAGGCCTGAAGATCGACGACATCTGCGAGCGCTGGCGCACCCTGAAGATGCGCGATACGATCTCTTTCCTCCCTTTCGGCAATTATCTCTGGCCGCCGAATTTTGTCGCCGCCGGTTCAGCCAAGGCCTTCCGCGACAAAGTCTATCCGCATTTGGGCATCGATTTCGAAAAAATCCGCGCGGCGGAAGGCCTGCAGGGCACGTTCAATGTCTGCAATTTCGGCAAAAAAATGAACCAGGTCATCCGCCACCAGGATATGACCGAGGATTATCTCGTGGCCGGCATGTCCCTGCCCGGCACGCTGCCGCCTGTCACGATCAAGGATACCGTTTATCTGGATTCAGGGTTTATCCAGGACGCCAATCTGCTGGAGGCCGTCAAGCGCGGCGCCAATGAATTATGGCTGGTCTGGATCATGGGCAATATCCCGGATTATAGAAGCGGCCCGCTGAACGCCTATGTGCAAATGCTGGAAATGAGCGCCAACGGCGCGCTGATCAAAGAGCTTCAGCACATCAAGGATATCAACGCCCGCATAGCCAATGGCGAGCACTTATACGGACATGAGCAACCCATCACTCTCCACCTGATCAAGCCCGCGCACCCGCTGCCGTTGGATTCGGCGTTATATACGGGCGCCATCAGCCATGCCGACCTGATCGAAATGGGGCGGTCCGATGCGAGAGCTTATTTCAACCGCATGAAACCGGAGGGGGTTCCGTTTGAACCTTATATATTGAAAATGACAGCACAAACAACAGGTCTGCAATTTAAAGAAACCATGACAGGCGGCTTTTCGCTCGATGCCAGCGACCCTCGGGACGGCAAAACCAAAGGCAGGCAGGCGGGTACGCAATTGGCCATGCACGCCACGGTCAGCATCGATGACATGGACGCCTTCATCAAGGATGCCGAGCATCCGGGCCGCTTGACCGGCACCATCGATTTTGCTCCATTGGGCATGGGCATGGTCGCCGACACCGGCGTGTTCAATCTGTTCAAGCCCACGGACGATCCGAAATTGACCTTGATGGTTTACGAGCTGGGTTTTGAGCATCAGGGCCAGGCCTATTACCTGGCCGGCCGAAAGGAAGTGCGCGATGGTTCGGTGTTCAAGCTGTGGCCGGAGACCACGACACTGTACACTCAATTGCACAAAGGCACCGACAAATCAGGCTCGGTCATTGGCGCCGGGGTTCTGACATTAGGCCCGGTCGACCTGATGAAGCTGGTGTCGACCGTCACGGTCACGCATGCCGACGGTTTTCCGAAAAAAGTAAAAACAGTCGGCGCTTTCGGCGGCTTTTTCCTGCGCGAGTTGTGGAGCACCTATGTCACGCATGTCCACAAAAGCGGCGAAAGCACCCAAAGTCAGTCCTGACTTTAGCCAACAGCCGCGGGCCGGGCTGGCGCTTTCTTAAGCCCGGTCTTTCGAAGCCGCTTATGCCGGGTTTGCCGACTCAGCCCGCATAAGCGGTTTCCTGCGCAATTCAGGAAGCTAATTTTTTACCAAAAATAATAAAAAACAGTATATCGGGGAAATACAATGGAAATCGAATACGATTACGAAGCTATTGTCATCGGCAGTGGTTTTGGGGGCTCAATCAATTGCTGCCGGCTAGCCAAAAAATGGCCCGGCAAGGTCATGCTGCTGGAGCGCGGCAAGCGTTATCCCCTGGGATCTTTCCCGCGCTCGCCGCATGACATCGCCAACAACTTCTGGAACCTTCCGCCGGAAAAGCGCAGCAGGCCGAAAAGCATCGCCGAAAAGGAAACCCACGGCATGTTCGATATCCGCAATTTTGACCATATCGATGCCGTGGTCGGCGCGGGACTGGGCGGCGGCTCGCTGATCTATGCCAATGTCTTTCTCCAGCCGCCCGATGAAGTATTCGACCACAACTGGCCGGAAACCAGCAAGAAAGACGCCTTGCAACCCTATTACACGGTCAGCAAGGAAGTCCTGGGCGCCAGGCCCGTACCGCAAAGCGACGACCCGCGCCGGCAGATCATCCGCACGGGCCTGTTTCAGGAGTTCGCCAAGGCCGATGGCCGAGAGTCGCAACTGCTGGATATCAATGTCTTCTTCGGCAATGATTTCGACAATTCCACCGACATCGGCGTGCAGGAAAAAAACCGTTACGGCGCGCTGCAAACATCCTGCGTCTATTGCGCCGAATGCGATCTGGGCTGCAATACGCAATCGAAAAATACGCTGGATCTGAATTACCTGCATGTCGCCGAGACCCGTTATAACGCCGCGATCAAGACCGAAGTCCTCGGCCAGAAAATCGTGCCCCTGGATGCGCAGGGCAATGAAAATCCCGCCGCCGGCGGCGAATTCGGTTACCGGGTTTATTGGCTGGATCTGAACGACGGCCACGGGCAGCACAGCGCCGTTACCCGCCGCGTCGTGGTTTCGGCCGGCACGCTGGGCTCGAACGAACTGCTGATGCGCTGCCGGGACGTCTACAAAACCCTGCCCCATATCAGCCAGCAGCTGGGCCGGCATTTTTCCGGCAACGGGGATTTCCTGTCTTTCGTCATCGACGGCGACAAGCCGGCCGACCCCAATTACGGACCGGTCATCACCCAGGGCACTGATTACAATCTGTTCAAGAATTTCGACCGGGAGCGCGCCTTCATCCTGGAGGATGCCAGCTATCCCGGTTTTGCCGCCTGGTATTCGGAAGGGCTCAGACCGGGGCTTTCGCATTTCAACGCCTTTATCCGCACCGCCAAGGTGGCATTTGACCGCTTCATTAGCGGCCTCGCGAACGGACATATCGGCTATGCCTTCAATGAATTGCTGAAAGGCGATATTTCCTATACCAGCAGCGTGTTGTTGTGCATGGGCATAGACAAAAGCAACGGCGTCATGGAATTGAACGACGCCGGCTTTCTGCATGTGAAGTGGCCTTACAAGGACAGCATGTCCCTGTATCAGACCATTCTCGATACCGGCAAGCGGTTCAAGGACTGGTGCGGGGGCAAGGCATTCATCCCGCTGCCGAACTGGCTGTGGCCCATGAAACGGAACGTCACGGTCCATTCCCTGGGCGGCTGCCGTCTGGCGAACGACCCCGCCGAAGGCGTCACCAGCGCGGCCGTCGATAGCTTCGGCCAGGTGTTCGGTTACGCCGGACTGTATGTCGCGGATGGGGCCTTATTGCCGACGGCGGTCGGCGCCAATCCGGTGGCGACGATCTGCGCCTTGTCGGAACGCGTCGCGGAGGGCATTACCGGCATCAAGCCGGACGCGGACCTATAAACCGTTTTTAGATTCAGACCAATCGCCTGCTGGCCGGCTCTTGGCCCGGATCAACAGGCGATACCCGGCACAAACCATAATGATGACCGAGGCCGCGGATACCTCGGTTTTATTGCAACTAGAGGTAGACCTATGAGCGACTTTCCTGCTTATGACGAGATTCACGTAATCTCGGATATCCACATGGGCGGCAACAGGCCCAATTTCCAAATTCTGAGGGAGACCAAAAGGCTGGCCGGCTATATCGGCTGGGTGGGCAAGCAGTGCCCGGCGGGCAATGTCGCGCTGGTGCTGAACGGGGATGTCTTCGACACGCTGGCCGAGGAATTGCCGGGCTATATCGCCGTCGAACAAGCCGTCGCGGTCGTTGACCGGATCATGAATGACCCGTCGTTCTCCGGCATTTGGGAGGCTCTGGCGGCTTTCGTGGCGATCGAGCGGCGCACGCTGATCTTTATCATCGGCAACCACGACATCGAAATGTCGTTCCCGACGGTCCAGCGCCTGATCATGACGCGACTGGCGGGCGATGATCTGGTCAAGCGCGCCCGGATCGAATTCTCGACCATCGGCGCCGGCTATACCTGCCTGGTCGGCGGCGCCCGCGTCTACTGCACGCACGGCAATGAGGTGGACGCCTGGAACTACAACCGCTACGAGGATCTGGCCAAGGTCGGGCGGCGCCTGAATGCCGGCCGTTCGCTCGATCCCAAGGAATGGTATCCGAACGCCGGCACACGCATGGTCAAGGAGGTCATGAACGAGGTCAAGGAAAAATACAAATGGATCGATTTGCTGAAACCGGAAACCCAGGCCGCGGTCGGCACGCTGGTCGTGCTCGATCCGTCCCAGGCGAAAAAGATCACCGACCTGGTGTCAATCGTCGGAGAGAGAGTCAGCGGCGGCAGGGAAGTCAACCAACGCCTGTCCGCGGAAGGGTTTCAGCCGCGCGAACAGGTGGCGGATGCCTCGGCGCTGACGGTCGAACAATTGCTGGGCCCCAATCTCAGAGAGGGCGTCAGCATGCACGCACAACAGGATTCGCAGGATGTGGACGCGATGCTGGCGCTGGCCGAGGCCAATCTCGGCAAACCGAATGCCCAGATCGTCGAGCCGGCGGCGCCGCTGGGCACCTGGCAGCTGATCTTCGACCGGCTGACGGGCTGGCTCAGGGACGTGCCCAAGGACGAGGCGTTGCGCCGGGCTCTGAAAGACTGGCTGGCCGACGACAAGACCTTCGATCATACCGACCGGGACGACACCTTCAAGGATGTCACGGCGGCGGTAGGCGCTTCCATCGATTTCATCATTACCGGGCACACGCACCTGGAGCGCGCCATCGACATGGGCGGCGGGCGGTTTTACTTCAATTGCGGCACCTGGATCCGGCTGCTGCGCTTCACCGATGCGATGCTGAAGGACCGGGACTCGTTCAAGCCGGTTTACGACGTGCTGATCGACGGCCGCATGGAACTGATCGACGAGGCGAAATTCGGCGGCCAGAGTTTCGTGATGAACCAGACCAGCGCCGTGTCCATCAAGGTTGAAAACGGCAGCGTCGTCGGCCGCCTGAGCCACGTTGTCGGCGACGGCACGACAGCGCCCCGGGTCATCCAGCAATTCGTGAGGAAATGACATGAGCAACAATCACACCTCGGAAATCCGCAACGTCAAACTCGAACTGTTGAGGTCCGGGCCTGCCCACAATCAGCTGCTGTCGCCGCTGACCAATTATATTGCCTTGTGCGGCTCCGACGGCCCGGTGACGCTGCAAATGCCGTTCGAGCATCGCCAGTTGCTGATGCGCTTGCGGCGGCTCAGATATCCCCTGGACAAGGACCCCGCCACCGACGATCAGCGGCAATCGGAAGTCCGCGACTTGGGCGAATCCATCGGCCGCGTGCTCGGCCAGGTGCCGGCCATGCTGTCCGAACTCGGCAATGCCGGTGCCGAGAACGGCAAGCTCGTGCATCTGCGGCTGGCGATGTCCGCGTTTGAACTGGGCCTGATTCCCTTCGAGGCGGCCGTGGCGCCGGACGGCTTCCCCGGGTCGGGCTCGCCGCTGTTCTTGCAAATGCGCACGCCGATCTCGATCACGCGGGAAATCCGCCGCGGCCGCCCGCTGCCGGTCAACTGGACGCGTCCGCCGCGCATTCTGTTCGCCTTCGCGGCGCCGAACGGGCTTTACGTGCCCGCACAAACCCATTTGCAGGCCCTGCGCGAGGCCATCGAGCCCTGGATCAAGATCAAGGATAAGGACAAGGACCGTATCGACGAAGTCAAAAAGCTGCTGACCGTGCTGCCTAACGCCACGCTGGAGCAGATCCGTTCGCTGTGCGCGTCGACCGAATTCACCCATGTCCACATCCTGGCGCACGGCGCGCCGTTCAAATACTCCGGCGACGAGCGCTACGGCGTGGCCTTGTGCAGCGAGACCAGCGACAGCGCCGATATCGTCGACGGCGAGCGCCTCGCCATCGCCTTGACCTCGAGCGACTCGGCCGGCAATACCCGGTTTCGCCCCACGGTCGTGACGCTGGCGACCTGCGATTCCGGCAACATCGAATCGGTGCTGACGCCCGGCGGCAGCATCGCCCACGAATTGAACGCGGCCGGCATCCCGTGGGTCGTCGCATCCCAGTTTCCGCTGTGGATGAAGGCATCGGCCATCGCGGCCAAAGTGTTTTACAGCGGTCTGTTGAGCGGTGCCGATCCGCGCTGGGTGCTCTACGAATTGCGCCAGCGGTTGCGCACGGATTCGCCGGAGACGCATGACTGGGCCAGCATCGTCGCTTACGCCACGGTGCCGTGGAATTTTGAACAACAGGTCAACCAGTTCCGCGACCAGCAGACGCACAAGAAAATCGAAGTGAAGTTTGGCCGGATCGACGAATTGGTCGGCGCGGATGTGGACAGTGGCGACGACGCCGGGAAGGTGCTTAGCGAGGCTCAAAACAAGGAGTTGGCGGCGCTGTGCGCATCGGTTCGCGAAGATCTGAAAAACTGGCGCGCGGAACTGCACGCCGGCGTCTCGACCCAGGACCGGGCGAAACGCCTGGGCATCAGCGCCGCCTGCGAGAAACGCATCGGCATCGCCTATACCCTGGCGGAAGATCTGCCATTGGCGCAGAAAGCCTACGAAGCCTGCCGCGACTTCTATCGCGACGCCTGGGATATCGATCCCTGCAACCATTGGGTGATCACACAGTACCTGTCGATTATCGCCATACTGAACCGGGAAGACGACGGGCCCATGCTCAAGGAACTGGCGCGCAAATACGGCATAGTATGGAACGCGGCCCGGCAGATCGTGGAATGGCAAATACGGAAAACGTCAGGCGATGAGCGGGCCTACGCGTTAAGCACATTCGCGGAACTCAGTTTATTGGGCGCGGTTTACGGCGGACAAAGCGTCGACCCGGAAATGCTGGAAGCCGATATCACTTATTACTGCAAAGAGATGTTGAACGAGTTATGCGCCGAGGCATTTCCGATTATTTCAACACGGCGCCAGTTCAGGCGTTATCTGAAAGACTGGAGCTCCCCGCTGTGGGCCGGTCTGGCGCAGGCGGCGCTGGGTGCGCTGGGGGATGTATATTAATTTTTGCAGGGCCGGATTCGTGCTTGCGCGGGCAGGGCGTAGTCAGGGCGTTCGATAGTGATCCTTGACTATGCCGCTGTGAATGTCTGGCTTACCCGCATCGCGGCAAGCGGAGTGAAAATCGGTCCATGTTAACATCAGGTTCAGCAGGTCGGGTAAAGCGGTTGCGTAATCCGACCTATATGACCGCAACACCGGACAATGTTTTATTTTGCTTGGGCCTTGAAAATTATTTAAGTTCTCCCCGCAACTGTCTAAACCAATATTCCATTTGTCTGCCCGCCGCCTCCCGGCCGCCCAATCCGAATGAAAGCGCTACCGCAACGGCGATGGCACCCAGGGTTAAGCCAAAAGCCATGTTCACGATATCGTCAGCCAATCCCATTGCGTGCAGGCCCATTGCCGTCACAAGACCAAGTATGGCGAATTTTGCAATGCCGGCCAGTATTTTGCTTTCGCCGCTGCTTCTAATAATAACCAGGTAAGTTATATTGGCCAGCCAAAAGCCGACAGCCAGAATAATCGAGCCAAGCAGAATCTGGCCACTGAATTCCACAAAGGTTGTGACAAGATCCCCCACTTGATGTAATCCCAGTTGGTTGGCCGCCTCAATAGTGGCAAACAGCATGGTAAAGAAAATTATCAATCTCCCGACCAGGATGGAGGGCGTGATTCCTGTTGTAAACACGTCTCCAAAGCCCAGCACCGCCGGAACCCTGTCAAAATTCATGCCCTGCAAAAGAGAGGCGACAAGGTTTGCGACAAATCGCGCCACATAGAAAGCGATGATCAAAATCACCGCCGCCGCAAAAATATCCGGAATTGTCCGCATAATGATATTGAGCATATTCGTAGCGGGCGCGGATATCGCTTCCAATTCCAGGGCGTCCAATGCTGCTATCAGGGCGGGGACAAACACAAAGAAAAAGACGATAGCGCCAAGAAGCCGGGACAGCCCCATGCCTCCTCCAAAACCGGCCCGGATGCCGATACGGTCCACTCCGGCGGCAGCGAGTAAATTTGCCACAATGTCGCGAAGAATTTTAGCCACAAACCAGCCGACCAGACCGATGATGAAGGCGGCAAGAATATTCGGCAACATGGCTAAGACTTTATTAACCATATTCTGAACGGGGCCCAGTAACCCCTCCAGTTGAAAAGCCCCCAGAATCGCGGGCAGAAACAGTAAAAAAATAAACCAGTAAACGACGTTGCCGATATTTTTACTGGTCGAGGCGCCGCCCTCCACAACGCCAAGTCTCTCATCCAGATCAGTGGCGTCCAGCGCCTTAATGACCAGCAAGCGGACCACGGTTGCCAATAACCAGGCGATCAGCAGCAAAATCCCTCCGGCGACAAGTCGGGGAATATAATGAAATACCTGGGTTACCAAGGCATCCAGAGGTCTTGACACCAATTCAAGGTCAAGAACATTGAACGCGGCTATTAATACGATCAGCATAATGATCCAATAGACGCCCTTGGCGATGCCGGACTCAAGATTTATTGTAATATCACCGCCCTTGGCAACCTTCTGGTTCAGTCTGAACAGGGAAAGGGCTTTGCGAATACCGGCTCTAATCAAAATGGCCACCAGCCAACCGATGATAAGGATAGCCAATGCGCCGGCAATCCGGGGAAGATGCTGTCCCAGTGTGTCTTGGAGGGAATTCATTAAATTTGTTGTTTCCATGAACTTCTCCTTCGTGAATATATTTAATTCAGCTGTATATTTTTGTTTTTAAAAAATACACAACCTCTTGCAGTCAATGTAGGTTAAAGAAAAATAAATTACTATTGGTTCAAATACTTAGGAACGGGTATGAAATAAAACCTGCAACTGAAGCAGATTTCTGTTCCTGTTCAACGACTGCATGGGCAGGAAATGATCCCGTCATTTCTCTGCATTCACCCCATCCCTGTAGGCAACGCCGAAGAGGGACGGAAAGACCAGTCAGTTGCGGGCGTTATTACGCAGATAATTGATTCACGCATCTGTAAGACCGAATTGATTCGACCCGAAACGCCCACCAGGCTTTCCAGAGGGTGGGGACTCGAGCGCGAAACCTCGTGGGAGCGATGCCTACATCGCGACTTGCCCGGAGATTTTAAGTTGCTATGCAAGCATCGCTCCCGCCGAGGTTGTCCGAATTGGAAACAAGGCCGTACGGCGGCTGACTCGTAAGGTGGATTTGCCTCGGCAATCCACCAACAAACGGAGCCTCGTACTCGTAACCGTCATGTGTCTGCAAATATTACCGGTCTGCTTGAAATGGCGGTTTGCTGCGCGAAACCGTCCTACGATTTCTTAGAAAAAGATGATGGAGCAGAGGGGTAAATTTTGACTGGCGTACCACGCGCGCGTGATAAATAACAGGATAAAAACGACTGTTTTGGGGGATAACGTAAAATGGCGCGCCCGAGAGGATTCGAACCTCTGGCCTCAGCCTCCGGAGGGCTGCGCTCTATCCAGCTGAGCTACGGGCGCGTAGGCGCGTATTCTAACCGATTGCGCGCGAAATTACGATAGCATTGTTTTTAAATGTGCAAGACTGGCCTTGCCGCGCTCCTTGATCACTTCCGGCGCCAACTGTTTTTTGTTGGTCCATTCCAGGTCGTCGGGCGGCAGTTCGTTCAGGAACCGGCTGGGTTCGCATTCGCCGATCTCGCCGTAGCGTTTCCGGTGCGTGCAGTAGCTGAACGTGAGGGTGCGCTGGGCGCGCGTGATGCCGACATAGGCCAGCCGGCGTTCTTCCTCGATATTGTCGGTTTCGATGCTGTTCTGATGCGGCAGCAAGTTCTCCTCCATGCCGATCAGGAACACATGCGGGAATTCCAGGCCCTTGGCGGCATGCAGCGTCATCAGGCTGACCTGGTCGCTGGCTTCTTCCTCCTGATTGCGTTCCATGATGTCCATCAGCATGATTTTGGAGACGATCTCGGACAGCGATTTTTCGCCGCTGTCTTTTTCGTCGATGCGTTTGAGCCAGTCGATCAGCTCCTGGACGTTCTTCATCTTGCGTTCGGCCGCCGCCGGCGTCTTGCTGTTCTCGCGCAGCCACTGCTCGTAACCGATCTGGTCCAGCATGGCTTCGATCACACCAAAGGTGTCGCCGCGCTCGATGCGGTCGGCCGTATCGACGACCCAGTCGCGGAATCGGGTCAGCCGCTGCACGGCTTTTTCGGGCAGCTTCTGGGTCAGGCCCAGTTCGGAACTGGCCGCGAACAGGCTGATATGGCGCTCGTTGGCATAGGCGCCGAGCTTTTCCAGCGTGGTCGGGCCGATCTCGCGGCGCGGTGTGTTGATGATGCGCAGGAAGGCCGCGTCGTCATCCTGATTGACGAACAGCCGCAGGTAGCTGAGCACGTCCTTGATTTCGGAATAGGCGAAAAACGACGTGCTGCCGCTGATGAAGTAGGGGATGTTGTTCTCGCGCAGGCTGCGCTCGAACAGCCGGGACTGGTGATTGCCTCGGTATAGAATCGCGTAATCCTGGTAACGGCTGCCGGTCTTGAATTTGTGGTGGATGATTTCGGACACGATCTGCTGCGCTTCGATCTGGTCGTCCCTGTGGCTCAGCACGCGCAATGGGTCGCCGTAGCCCAGCTCGCTCCAGAGCTTTTTTTCGAATGCGTGCGGGTTGTTGGCGATCAGGTGGTTGGCGACTTTCAGGATGCGGCCGGTCGAGCGGTAATTCTGCTCGAGCTTGATGACTTTCAGGCGCGCGTAGTCTTTTTGCAGCTGCGCCAGGTTTTCGGGCTGCGCGCCGCGCCAGGCATAGATGGACTGGTCGTCGTCGCCGACCACGGTGAAGCGGCCCAGGTTGCCGGCGATCAGCTTCACGAGCTGGTACTGCGTGATGTTGGTGTCCTGGTATTCGTCGACCAGCAGATAACGGATCTTGTTGCGCCATTTCTCCAGCACCGCCGGCTGATCCTGGAACAGCAGCACGGGCAGCAGGATCAGGTCGTCGAAATCGACGGCATTGTAGGCTTTCAGGCTGCGGATATAGTCGTTGTAAAGCACGGCGGCCGGGTATTGCTCCGCCGTCGCGGCCGACAGGGCCAGTTCCGGTGTCACGAAGGCGTTTTTCCATTGCCCGATTTGCCAGGAATAGCGGTCGACGTTGTCGATATCGCAGTTTTTGCTGTCGTGGCTGATCAGGTTGCGCAGCAGCGTGAGCTTGTCCTGCTCGTCGAACAGCGTCAGGCCGGCCTTGTAACCCAGCGTTTTATGCTCGGACCGCAATATGTCCAGGCCCAGCGAGTGGAACGTCGAGACCCTGAGGCCGCGCAGCTGCTTGTCGTCCAATAGCTTGGAGACGCGGCTTTTCATTTCGCGCGCGGCCTTGTTGGTGAAGGTCACGGCGGCGATATTGCGTGCCGGAATGCCGGCCTGGGTGATCAGATAGGCGATCTTTTCGGTGATCACGCGCGTCTTGCCGCTGCCGGCGCCGGCCAGTACCAGTAATGGGTGATCGATTGTTTTAACAGCGGCTTGCTGCTGAGGGTTCAGTTTGGCCATCACTACTATAAAAACTTAGGCTGAAATGGAATTTAATACGTTCTGTCAGGCATCAATCACGCGCCGAAATATGCATTTCGTCATTTTCTTGCTTGATGTTGAACTGTTGCAGGACATTCATGCCGAGCAAGGGTTGGCTTAGGTTCGGCACGATGGTCGCCGGTGCGTTTTTCATCACGAAATGCCCGAACTTGAGCTCCGAAATGACGGCGGTGCAGGCGCCGGTTTGGCCATTGGCGGTTTCCATGACCACCTGATCCTTGCAGTCAATGCCGGCATTGGAAGCCAGTGAGCCCGGCAACGAGACGACGGAGGCGCCGGTATCGATCACGAATGTCAGGGGCTTATCGTTAACGGAGCCGTCCAGGAAATAATGCCCGTTGGCGCCCGGCTTGATGACGAGCTCCCGGTGGACCTTTTTTTCCGGTTCTTTTTCGGGCGGCTTTTCTTTAATCACGGACGTCCATGAAGAAACAGTCTCTACATTTTCCGTGCAGGCCGACTTCTGGTAAATGATATTGCCTTGCTGATTCTTGCATTTGTAGATCGTGTCATTGCTCCAGGCATTCGTGCCTGATGCGGCCAGTCCTATGGATAACAACAATAAGTTAATTTTTTTCATGATTTCCCTCTGTTAATTGGCGCGGCTTGTCGGCGGGATTTACCTGCTTACGACTATTTTAAAGAATAGCACAGGCGTTTCGGGTCGAATAAATTCGAACCTACAGGCCGGGCGGAATCCTTGTTGATCAGGATAAGGCTCATTAAACGCTTCTATCCAGTTTGCGATAACCAATCGCCTCGCTCAAATGCGTGATTTCTATCGGTTCCGAGTTCGCCAGGTCGGCAATGGTACGCGCGAGCTTGAGAATGCGGTGATAGGCGCGATTGGACAGGCCGAATTTGTCCATGGCCTGTTCCAGCAGCCGGTGGCCCTGTTCCGATAACGGGCAGAACTGTTTTACTTCCTTGGCCGTCAGCGCCGCGTTGGCCTTGCCGCCGCGCGCGACGGCAATGTTGCGTGCCGCCTCGACGCGCGCGCGGATTGTCGCGCTGCTTTCCTCGCCCTCCGGCGAGCCCTTGCGCAACACCTCATGCGGAACCCGCGGCACTTCCAGGTGCATGTCGATACGGTCGAGCAGCGGGCCGGACACGCGGGCCCGATAGCGCATGACCTGCTCCGAAGTGCAGTGGCAGCGCCCCGAGACATCGCCCAGATAACCGCACGGGCACGGGTTCATGGCGGCTATCAACTGGAAGCGCGCCGGAAAATCCGCCTGCCGGCTGGCGCGAGAGATCGTGATATGGCCGGTTTCCAGCGGCTCGCGCAGCACTTCGAGCACTTTGCGGTCGAACTCGGGAAGCTCATCAAGGAATAGGGCGCCGTTATGCGCCAGCGAGATTTCGCCGGGCCGGGGATTGCCTCCGCCGCCGACCAGTGCCGCCGCCGAGGCCGTGTGATGCGGAGCGCGGTAAGGCGGTTTCAGCCAATTGGCCACATCGAGACCCTGGTCGCTGATCGAGGCGATGGCGGCGCTTTCCTGGGCCTGTTGTTCCGATAATAGCGGCAGAATAGTCGGCAGGCGCGCGGCCAGCATCGATTTGCCGGTGCCGGGCGGGCCCAGCATTAGCAGGTTATGACCGCCGGCCGCGGCGATTTCAAACGCGCGTTTGACATGGTACTGGCCGTGCACATCGGCAAAGTCGATGCTGTCGGTCCGGGTATTTTGCAGGGGCTGCTGGAATTGTGGCTGTATCAGGGACTGCCCGCTCAGGTGCGCGCAGACTTCCAGCAGATGGCCGGCCGGCATGATCTCTATGCCGTCGACCAATGCCGCTTCGGCGGTGTTCTCGCGCGGCAGCAGCAGTTTTCTGGCATTGTTTCTGGCCTGTATCGCGACCGGCAATACGCCGCTGATCGGCCGCAGTTCGCCGCCGAGGGACAACTCGCCGATGCATTCATAGCGGTCCAGGCCCGCGGTCGGAATCTGGCCTGAGGCCGCCAGGATGCCCAGAGCAATGGCCAGGTCGAAACGGCCGCCTTCCTTGGGCAGATCGGCAGGCGCCAGGTTAATCGTGATGCGCTGGGCCGGAAACTCGAAGCGCGAGTTCAGGATGGCGCCGCGCACGCGGTCCTTGCTTTCCTTGACGGCGGCCTCGGGCAGGCCGACGATGGACAGCGCCGGCAGCCCATTGGCCACGTGCACTTCGACCGTGACCAAAGGGGCATCGATGCCGGCGCGGCCCCGGCTGTAGATGACGGCTAAGGCCATGGGCTGAAGCCTCGCGCTATTTCAACAGGGCGACCGAAGCCGCCCCCGCAAAAGCCTGACACTTGGAAGTCGTCCTGACAAAAATACGATCTTTACAGGTCGGCTTTATTCAGGATTTGCGCTTCCATGGCCGCGACGCGCTTTTCCAGCTCTTCGAGTTTGGAGCGGGTTTTGGCCAGCACGGCTTTTTGCACTTCAAATTCTTCACGCGTCACCAGGTCCAGCTTGCCTAAGGCGCTCTGTAAAATGGCGTGGAAACTTTTTTCCAGGTCTTCCTTCAGATTATTCAGGCCCGGTGGGATGGCTCCGGCCAGGCGGCTGGCAATATCGTCAAAGGCTTTGGGATCAAACATGGGATATCTCACTTTGTTAAAAAGGTAAAAGGCGACAGGCCGCCGGCTGGCGACCTGTCCTGATTAATCGTCCGCTATGTCAGCCGGCCTATGCTCGCGGCATATTTTTTCCGTGTCCGAACGGCTTAAAGGCACCTGGGCCAAATCGCACTGATAGTGGCTGTCCACTTCGTTGAAATTAACACAGGTGTCACATACGCCAAAAGTCCGGGCGTTATTGGTTATCTGCAAGGTCCGCAGCATTGAATTCAACGCATCGCCGAGTGTCGCGTATTTTTTGATCGCCAGGGCGTTTTCGGCCTGCGCGAACACATCGAGCGCCGCCAGTTCGTCCAGCAGCCGCGTCCCGGATTTGGACAGAGCCAAGTGCACGACGCGGCCGTCCTCGGCATCATTGCTGCGCTCGAGATAGCCCTTGCGCTCAAGAACCTGTATCGTTTGCGAAACAGTGCCCTTGGTCAGGCCCAGATATTCCGCCACGGCCGCGGGCGTGTCGCTGCACCAGTTGCAGCGTGACAAATAGTCCAATACTTGGATATGGATGGGTTGCAAGCCGATCGCGGCGTATTTTTTGCGTTCTTCCGAACGTACCAGGGTGCTGATGCGTTCGATCAGTTTAAACGTATTTTTTAATTCCTGCATTCAATTGACTACTTCAAACCAAGGGCTTTCTTGAAAAACTCGGGCTGGGCCAGTGACGCCTTATGGATGTCGACGTTGTAATAAGTCGTATCGAAGTTTTTGTTGGCCGAGTCCAGTTCCCTGAATTTTGCCAGACTGGCCTTGCCGGCGATGGTGGCGCTCCACCAGCCGGACGGATAGATGCATTGCGGGAAGAACAGCGTCTGCAGATGCCCGAAGCCGGCCGAGCTCATGGCGCCGCGCATTTCGCCGATCAGCTTCATGTGGTACAACGGCGATTCGCTTTGCTGCACGACCATGCCGTGCTCGGACAGGCAGTTGAAGCAGTCGTGGTAGAAATCCTTGCTAAACAAGCCTTCAGCCGGACCGACCGGGTCAGTGCTGTCGACGATGATAATATCCACGGAATTGGGCTCGGCATCCTTGACCCATTTGATGCCGTCGATGAACTTCAGATCGGCGCGCGGATCGTTGTTGGACTCGCACAATTCAGGGAAATAGATTTCGGCCAGGCGCGTGACGCGCTCGTCGATGTCGATCTGTACGGCCTGTTCGACGGATGGGTGCTTCAGGACTTCCTTCAAGGTGCCGCAGTCGCCGCCGCCGATGATCCAGACGCGTTTCGGATCGGGGTGCGTGTATAAAACCGGGTGGCTCATCATCTCATGATAGAGAAAGTTATCGCGCGTCGATACCATCGTGCAGCCGTCGATCACCATCAGATTGCCGAAGCCCTCGGTTTCATAAATTTCAATAAATTGATATTCCGATTGCTCCTCGTGCAACTTTTGTTTAAATTTTAACGAAAAGGCGGATTCAGCACCTGGGACTTGCTCGGTAAACCACTGAGACGGATTCATTATCTGTGTTCCTAAAAACGAATAAACAAACCGGTATTATATTAGAATTCTCGCGTATTTAGGCGGAACGGAGTTAAAAAGTTGTATTTAAGTGATTCAAAGACGTGGACCATCGACGATTCGGCGCAAACCTACGGCATAAATAACTGGGGCGACGGTTACTTTGCCATCAATGCCGACGGGCACGTCTGCGTAAGGCCGAGCTCCGACAAAGCCGTGGAAATCGATCTGTACGAGATCGCCGGGTCGCTCAAGGACAAGCACCTGTCCCTGCCGGTCCTGGTACGCTTTACCGACATCCTGAAAGATCGGGTCCGGCGCCTGCAGGCCGCCTTCCAAAAAGCCTGCGTCAACAATGATTACCGGGGCCGCTACACGCCCGTCTATCCGATCAAGGTCAACCAGCAGCGCAAAGTCGTCGAGGGCATTATGGCCAGCGACAATGTCGGGCTGGAAGCGGGCAGCAAGCCAGAGCTGCTGGCCATCATGGCCTTGTCGACAAAGTCCGTCGTAATCTGCAACGGCTACAAGGACCGGGCCTATATCCGCCTGGCGCTGATCGGCCTGAAGATGGGGCTGAACCTGTTCCTGGTCATTGAAAAGCCCTCCGAGCTGGAACTGATCATCGAAGAAGCCGCGCGCTTGAACGTCAGGCCGCAGCTGGGCGTGCGCATCCGGCTGGCCAGCATCAGCGCCGGCAAATGGCAGAACAGCGGCGGCGAGAAATCCAAATTCGGCTTCCATGCCAACGAGGTGCTGGGGCTGATCAACCGCCTGAAACAGGCCGGCCTGCTCGATACGCTCAAGCTCATGCATTTCCACATGGGTTCGCAGATCGCCAACATCCACGACATCAAGGTCGCGCTGAAGGAAGCCGGGCAGTTCTACGTCGAACTGCACCGACAGGGCGCGCCCATACACATCATCGACGCCGGCGGCGGCCTCGGCGTCGATTACGACGGCAGCCGGTCGCGGCGCGAATCGTCGATCAACTACAGCCTGGACGAATACGCGCAGAACATCGTGCGCAGCTTCGCGGAAATCTGCGCCGAAAAACAGGTGCCGCAGCCGGACATCATTACCGAATCGGGCCGCGCGATCACCGCTCATCATGCCGTCCTGATCACTAACGTGACCGATATCGAATCGGTCTATACCAACGAGTCGGCCAGGCAGCCTCTAGCGAACGGACAGAATATCGTCGAACGCTATCATGATGCGCAATTCGCACTGTCGGAGGCCCGCGCGCAGTTCGCTCAGGACAAGCTGAGCATTGCAGAGCTGGCGCAGGCCGAGAACGACTATGCGATCGTCTGTCAGCAGATCAAAAACAGCCTGAATCCGAAAAGCCAGAACGAGGCCACGATCCTGCAGGAACTGAGCGAAAAGCTGGCCGACAAGGTGTTCTGCAACTTCTCGCTGTTCCAGTCCATGCCCGACATCTGGGGCATCGAGCAGATCTTTCCGATCATGCCCATACACCGGCTGGACGAGCGGCCCGTGCGGCGCGCCGTGATCCAGGACCTGACCTGCGATTCGGACGGCCGCATCGACCAGTACATCGACGGCCAGAACATCGAGACGACGCTGGCGCTGCACGAAATCGACTGCAAGGAACCGTACCTGATCGGCTTTTTCATGCTGGGCGCCTACCAGGAAATCCTCGGCGACATGCACAACCTGTTCGGCGATACGCATTCGATCAATATCGAGCTCGACGACAGCGGGTATCATTTTTACGATCTGCTCGAAGGCGAGCATGTCGGCGATCTGCTCGATTATGTTCATATCTGCACCGAGGAACTGAAGGCGGCCTACCGCGAAAAACTGGCCAGGAGCCCGATCAGCGAACAGGAGCGGCGGGATTACGAAAAAGAACTGGTCGCGGGCTTGACGGCTTATACTTATCTGGAGCGGTAAAATTCAAGCGGGACGGGGTTTGTAACCCCGTTCCTAACATTTCAGAGATGTCTGAGCCAAGCAGTTACATTTAATCACTGCAAACGTTTCGGGCGCGGCAACATGCCACGCCCGGCAGTAGGGTAATTGAGCGTAGGGTACGAGACTGTGAAAGTATTCAAGACTCCTCAATGGTATAATATTATTTATTATTCCATTGATATAAAAAGAATAAATGACTGCCAAGAACTATAAAGTGGGTCAAGATCGCTACCAGTCATCGTTGCTGCCCCCCCGCGTGGATGAGTATGTATCCGAGAATAATCCGGTACGCGCGATTGATGCATACGTGACCACCCTTGATTTAGTGCGCCTGAAAATCCAAAAGTGCAGCTCAGGTCTGACAGCCGGGCAACCGGCCTATCATCCA